>DAISHP010000264.1:0-3656 GCA_036822475.1 Bacillota bacterium | reverse complement strand
ATCCTCAGTCGGGCACCCTAAAGGAGGCATAAAAACAACCACGTCCCCCAGCGGCCGGATGATCATCCCCTTTTTTCGGGCGGTAAGACAGACCCTGATTGCTCTTTCTTCTTCAATGGAGAAAGGTTTTTTGGTGTTTTTGTCCTGGACCAGCTCAATGCCCACCATCACACCGCACTGGCGGATATCTCCCACCTCGGGCAATTCTGCAAACGCTCTTAACTTTTCGCCAAGCAAGGCAATTTTAGACGGAAGCTGCTCCAGAATCTTCTCTTTGCCAAACAATTCCAGATTGGCCAGGGCGGCCGCGCAGGCCAGCGGGTTGCCGGTATAGGAATGCCCGTGATAAAAGGTTTTTTGTTCCCGGTAAGCGGCGCAAAAGGCGTTATATATTTCGTCCGTAGTCAGCGTGGCCGCCAGGGGCAAATATCCCCCGCTGATTCCCTTGCTCACCGCCATCAGGTCGGGAGAAACGCCTTCGTGTTCGCAGGCAAACATTTTCCCTGTTTTGCCGAAACCGGTAGCCACTTCATCGGCAATGAAGAGCACATTATATTGCGCGCAGAGATCTCTTATCCTGCGCAAGTATCCCGGCGGCTGGACCAGCATCCCGCCGGCCCCCTGCACCCTGGGTTCGACGATCATGGCGGCTAATTCCCGGTGGTGCTTCTGCAGGATCTCTTCCACCGCCGCCGCGCAAGCGAGCGCGCAGCGCGCCGGGCTTAAATCCAGGCTGCAGCGGTAGCAATAGGGGGAGGGAGCCTTGATGCTTTGAAATAAAAGGGGGTGGAAAATCTTATGGAAAAGATCGATCCCGCCGACGCTTACCGCACCAATGGTATCTCCGTGGTAGGCATTGGTTAAAGTCAAAAACCTGGTTTTCGACTTTTCCCCCTTGTGTTGCCAGTACTGAAAGGCCATTTTCAAAGCCACTTCCACGGCGGTAGAACCGTTATCCGAATAAAAGACCTTATTCAAGCCAGGAGGAGCCAGGCTGACCAGTCTTTCCGCCAGCTCAATGGCGGGCACGTGGGTTAGGCCCAGCATGGTGCTGTGGGCAATTTTATTTAATTGCCGGCAAATGGCCTGATCAATTTCCGGCCGGCGGTGGCCGTGGACATTTAGCCAGAGAGAGCTGACCCCGTCATAATATTTTTTTCCTGTAATGTCAATCAAAAAGGGCCCTTGGCCGCGCTCGATAATCACCGGCGAAGAAGATAAGTACTCTTTCATCTGGGTGAAAGGATACCAGACATATTTTTTATCCTTTTCTTCCAGTTCCTTCAGCCTGTCCTTCAGCGGGGTGTCTTTCCTGGAGGGCAGATTCGCCTCCAGGTCCAATCGATCCCAGGCAATGAACTTTTCCGCCAGGTTAACGATGTTTTCCAGGTGCAGGTCGGCGGAATGCGGAATTACACCCAGCACGGGCACGCTGCTCAAGGTGGTAATTAAGTCAACGCTGGATTTGTCTGCCACATCCTCCTGAAATTTATTGACAATTATGCCGGCCAGCGGAATCCCCAGACTTTTAGCGCAGGAAACAGTCAACAGGGTATGGTTGACCGTGCCCAGGGTGGACCTGGTCACAACAATTAACGGCAGTTCCATCATTTTGACCAGATCGGCAATCAATAGTCGTCTGGCCAGCGGGGCCAGAAGCCCCCCGGCGCCTTCCACCAGGACCATTTCATACCTTCTCGCCAGCTCCTGATAAGCTTTGCTGATTTTCTCCGGGTCAATCGTTACGCCGGCCATTTCCGCCGCCGTGAGAGGGGCAAGAGGCTCCCGAAAACAATAGGGGTTGATCAGCGCGGGTTCGTCGTTCACCTGCGCCGCCCGGGCCAGCACCCCGGCATCGCCGACGAGCGCCCCTTCGCTTCCGGCAAATCCGGTCTGGACCGGTTTCATCACCCCAACGGCAACCCCGCGGCGTTTTAAAGCACCGGCAATTCCCGCGGCGACAAATGTTTTTCCTACCCCTGTATCGGTTCCAGTGATAAAAAAACCTTTGCCAACCTTCATTCCTGAATACCTCCTCTTTAAATGACCCCGGCTTCCCGGCCTGCCTCCCGGAAAGCCTCCAAAGCCAGGGCCAGGTCTTCTTTTTTATGGGTAGCCATCACGGTAACCCGCAACCTGCTGGTTCCCGGCGGCACGGCCGGGGGGCGGATACCGCTGACAAAGACCCCTTTTTTCAGCAGCAGCTCGGCCACGGTGATGGTTTTTATCTCCTCCCCGATCAGGACAGGGATGATCGGCGATTCAGCGGATAAAACCCGGTACCCCAGGCGAATCAGCCCGGCGCGCAAAAAATCCGCGTTTTCCCAGAGCCGGGCGCGTATTTCCGGTTCGTTTTGCACCACTTCCAGGGCCGCCAGGGCCGCTCCGACGGCTGCCGGCGGCAGGCCGGTGTTGAAAATAAACGTTCTGGCTCGATTGCGCAGATAATCAATCAAATGCCTCTTTCCGGCCACGTATCCGCCAGCGCTGGCCAGGGCCTTGCTCAGCGTGCCCATCTGGACGTCGATCCGGCCCTCCAGGCCGAAGTGCTCGGCCGTTCCCGCTCCCCGCCGCCCGAAAATGCCCGTGGCGTGTGCATCGTCCACCATCAGAAGGGCGCGGTATTTTTCGGCCAGGGCAACAATTTCCGGCAGGGGCGCCAGGTCGCCGTCCATGCTGAAGACCCCGTCGGTAACGATCAGCCGGCGGCGGTAATTTTGCGCCTCCCGCAGCAACTTTTCCAGGTGGCTCAAATCTTTATGCCGGTAGATAAAAACGTCGGCCCTGCTCAGACGGCACCCGTCGATGATGCTGGCGTGGTTTAACTCGTCGCTGAGGACGACATCCCCTCTTTCCGCCAGGGCGCTGATGGTTCCCAGGTTGGCCAGATAACCCGAGCTGAAAACAACCGCTTCCTCGGCCTTTTTAAAGTCCGCGATTTTCCTTTCCAGTTCCTGGTATAAACGGTAGTTGCCGCTGATCAGGCGGGAACCCCCCGCTCCCGTCCCCCAGCCCAAAACGGCCTGGACGGCCGCCTCCTTTACGGCCGGGTGTTCGGTTAAACCAAGGTAATTGTTTGAAGCCAGGAGGATACACGGGCGGCCGTCGACTGTTACGCGCGCCGCCTGGGGTCCGTGGAACCATTTCAACTGGCGGTAGAGGTTGCGTTCACGCAGGGCTTCCAGTTCTGCCCGGAAAAAATCCATAAACTCTCTCTCCTCGAAAACGCGTTTCTCATTTATAAGAAAAAAAGTTTGTCGTGGACGACTTCTCACGAAACCCTCTCCAGATCGAGATCGGCCACCATCTGGCTGTCCAGTTCCGTGCCCTGTCCCGGGGTGGTCAGGTAGTTCCCCGTCAGCAGGCTGTTAATCCCGCAGGCCAGGCCCAACGCCTGCAGGCTCCTTAAGTTGACCTCCCGCCCGCCGGCGTAACGCAGTTGTTTATCCGGCAAAATCAAGCGGAAGATGGCGATGGTCTTTAAAATTTCCAAAGGAGGCAATGGCTTTTGCGCCTCCAATCGGGTGCCTTTGATGGGGTGAAGGATATTGATGGGAATGGAAGCCACGCCTAATTCTTTCAAGGCGAAGGCGAGCTCGATCCGCTGCGCCATGGTTTCCCCCATCCCGATGATTCCGCCCGCGCAGCACTCGAGT
>DAISHP010000263.1:0-3666 GCA_036822475.1 Bacillota bacterium | reverse complement strand
TGCGCGCCCCCGGCTACAACATTTACGTGGCCGGGCCCCCCGGCACCGGAAAGAGCACCTACGTCCAGGCGGTCGTCAACCAGGCCGCGCTGAACAAAACAGCGCCGGACGACTGGTGTTTTTTATATAACTTCACCAACCCCGACCAGCCGGTGGCCGTTTCCCTTCCCCCGGGGCAAGGTCAAATCTTTAAGCAGGACATGGAAGAGCTGATCGGCGACTTGCGCGCCATTATCCCGAAGGCTTTTGAAGGAACCGACTACGAGCAAAACAAGCAGGCCATCATCAGCGAACTGGAACAGCAAATCCAAAGGGAAATGGAAGAACTCCGCCGGGAGGCGGCAGAGTCCGGTTTCTCCATGAAACAGGGGTCCAGCGGCATGATGTTTCTGCCTTTAAGAAACGGCAAACGCATGTCCCCGGAAGAATTTGAAGCGCTCCCCCAGGAAGAGCAGCGGGAAATCGAGCAGCGGGTGCGCTACCTGCAGCAGAAACTGGAAGAAGTCATCAACAGCGGCCGGATCCTGGAAAAAAAGGCAAAGGAGCAAATTCAGGAGCTGGAAAAACAAATTGCCGGGTATGCCGCCGGCCCGCTGGTCGAGCGCCTGCAGGAAAAATACCGGGAGTTTCCCCGGATCGTGCGTTACCTGGGGGAGGTGGCCGAAGACATTACCCGCCACCTGGAATACTTTAAAACCCCGGAAGGACCCAAGGCCGGTCCCTTTGAAATCTTCCTGGACAGCCGGGACATCTTTAACCGTTACAAGGTTAATTTGTTCGTCAACAACGCGGATACTAAAGGGATGCCGGTAATTATCGAATCCAACCCT
Source organism: Bacillota bacterium (assembly GCA_036822475.1). Taxonomy (GTDB): domain Bacteria; phylum Bacillota; class Desulfotomaculia; order Desulfotomaculales; family Nap2-2B; genus JAIMBK01. Next base: position 2,836 of record DAISHP010000263.1, on the reverse strand, counting down.
TATTATTACAACCTTTTCGGCAAAATTGAGTACCGCAGCGTGATGGGCAGCCTGACCACCGACTTTACCATGCTCAAAGCGGGGGCTATCCACCGGGCCAACGGCGGGTACCTGATCCTCCAGGCCAGGGACGTCCTTGCCGACCCCCTGGCCTGGGACGCCTTAAAAAAGGCTTTAAAGAACCGGCAGACCATCATTGAAAATATCGGCGAACAATACCGGATCGTTCCCACCGCCAGCCTCCGCCCCGAGCCCATTCCGGTGGACGTGAAGGTGATCCTGATCGGCAGCCCCTACCTTTACTACCTGCTTTACGCTCTGGATGAAGACTTCCAGAAATTTTTCAAAGTGCGGGTGGACTTCGATACGGAAATGCCCCGGACGCCGGAAAACCTGAAAAACTACGCGGCCTTTGCGGGGTCCGTCTGCAGCCGGGAGAAACTGAAGCATTTCGACCGGGCAGGACTGGCGGAACTGATTGAATACGGCTCGCGCCTGTGCGGCGACCAAAACAAACTCTCCACCCGCTTCAACGAAGTGGTCCAGATCATTTACGAGGCGGCCGCCTGGGCGGAAGCGGAGGGTGCCGCGCACGTCAGCGCGTCCCACGTCCGGCAGGCCATTGAGGAGCGCGTCTACCGCTCCAGCCGCCTGGAAGAAAAAATCCAGGAAATGATCCGGCAGGGAAAAATCCTGGTGGACACCGAAGGCGCCGTGGTGGGCCAGGTAAACGGTTTGTCGGTGGTGGACATCGGGGACTACTCCTTCGGAAAACCTTCGCGCATCACTGCCAAAACGTTTATGGGCCAGGAGGGCGTCGTCAACATCGAGCGGGAAACCCGCCTGAGCGGCCGGCTGCACACCAAGGGGGTGCTTACCCTGGCCGGCTTTTTAGGGGACCGCTTTGCCCAGGATAAACCTTTGCGTCTTTCGGCGCGGATTACCTTTGAACAACTCTACGAAGGCGTCGACGGGGACAGTGCTTCCAGCACCGAACTCTACGCCCTGCTTTCCGCTCTTTCCGGCCTGCCTGTAAAACAGGGTATCGCCGTTACCGGCTCGGTCAACCAGAACGGGGAAATCCAGCCCATCGGCGGCGTGACGGAAAAAATCGAAGGATTCTTCGCAGCCTGCAAAATTAAGGGGTTGACGGGTGAACAGGGGGTCATCATTCCCTACCAGAACGTCGACAATCTCATGCTCAGGCACGAAATCGTCGAAGCGGTGCAGGAGGGCAAATTTCACATTTACGCCGTCCGTACTGTGGAAGAGGGAATCTCCATCCTTACCGGCGTGCCGGCGGGAGAGCGCGGCGCGGATGGAAAATACCCCGAAAATACTGTTTTTTACCTGGTGGATAAAAAGCTGCGGGAATATGCCGAGGGGCTGGCCAGTTTCGGCAGCAAGGAGAAAGGCAGCCAGGAACAAAACAGGGATTAGGGGATAGGGATCTACTTCGATGTTAAGAAAAGGGGTATTTCTTTGGCAAAAGACCCAGGTAACCTGGCCCCGGAAAAAACTCTTCCCGATCCGCCGCTGATTTCGCCGGCCGCCCTGGCGGAAAGAGTAGCCACAGGTAAAAAAGTGCTTTTGACGATGGATTACGACGGTACGCTGGTGCCGATTGCCCCCGTTCCGGGCCAGGCCAGGCCGGGGGAAAGGCTGCTGAAAACCCTGGCGCAACTCGGCCGGCGGCCGGAATATACGCTGGCCGTGCTGAGCGGGCGCCGGCTGGAGGAACTGCGCGCACTGCTGCCCGTGCCGGGGCTGTACCTGGCCGGGATACACGGCGCTGTCATCAGCAGACCGGACGGGGCAATTGTGCCCCTGTTTAACGAAGCAGACATCAGCGGGGCCATCGCCCGCCTTCATGACCTGGCCCGCGCCCGGATTGGGGACCGGCCCGGTTTCCTGGTGGAAAACAAGCATCTCGCCCTGGCCATCCATTACCGGCTGGCCGAACCGGAAGCCGCGGAAGAAGTCCTGGCCTCCTTTTTGCGGGAAAGCGAAAAGCTGCGCCGGCAATCCGGCCTTGTGCTCCTGAGGGGGAAAAAAGTTCTGGAAGTGCGCCCGCCGGGGCTGCACAAAGGGAAGCCGCTGGCCTGGCTGAAAAATCATTTCCCGGGGCATTTGGCCGTCTTTTTGGGCGACGACACAACCGACGAAGACGCCTTTCAACTCTTAAAAAAAGAAAACGGCCTGGGCGTTTTGATCAGCGAACACCCCCGGCCATCCAGCGCCGCTTTAAGGCTTAAGTCACCTTGCGAAGTTCAGCAATTTCTCAAACTGCTTGCCTTTGCTCCATAATTTTATTCCGCATTTAATTCCATAGGGAATTTTTTCTGCCTGCCAGGCATGGAATAATAAGTCTTCCTGGCTTATAGGCTATAATCTGGCTGCCGATTCCCTATCCATAATTCTCTTTGTTCTCCGTATCCTCTGTGGTTTAATTTAAGGGAAGCGCAGCCAGTTTTCAGCCCTCCCCCTGCGCCTCTGTGTCTTTGTGCCTCTTTACCTTTATGATTTCACCTTGATTTCCTTGATCGCGCCGTCCTCCAGTTTTGCCTCCACCCGGCAGTTCACGAGATCCGAAAGGTCTGTCTTCTTGCCATCGGAATCAAAAACCGCCAGGTCTTTGGACAGGTCGTAATTATACTTCCGCCCGCTGATTTCCAGGGTCAGGCGTTCCCTTTCCTCGTTAATGTTCACTACCCTTCCTTCCACTGTGATATTCCGGTCATCCAGTACTTCGATCTCCCCCGCCTTGCCTTCTTTGACTCTGATCCGGACCTTTGCTCCCGGCACGATATCCTCCAGGTTGATTTCATCGCCGTAC
>DAISHP010000262.1:0-3666 GCA_036822475.1 Bacillota bacterium | reverse complement strand
GGGAGGTTACATCGACGCCTTTACCAGCCAAACAGTGAAGCCGGAAAACAAGTAACCGTTCAATTATTGGGCAACAACGCCGGGCCGGCAGAAAGACCTGTAAGCATACCTGTATATCACCTGACCGCTTAATAATTGAAGAGCGCCGGCGCCGGAATCCGTACAGGCCTCTCCGCACCGGCAAAAAAGCCGCAGAATCAACTGCGGCTTTTCATTTTATCAAATCGTCTGCCTCTTTATGCCCGGCGGTTAGTAAGTCAATAAATGATCTGATTCCGATGCACAAGCCAAACCCAGGCGTTTTTTCATCCCCAGGGAATATTCCTTCACCTTTTTATTTAAAGGAAATCCCCAGTTGTTGATTAGGTTATTATTTGCTTCTGACCGACAGGATTTATCGCGTAAAAAGTTATATTAGCTCATCTGATCTTTTCCGCTTAAGTAGGGATAAAAAGGATGTTCTTCCATTAAAAACCCGATCTTATGGCGTATATTAGCGGGTGGTAAGCCGTCGAACTCAACCTTGCCTTGGTCTCAGGTCGGAGTCGACTACGCCGGCAGGTTTGGCTGGGAACGGCTCTACACCGACAAGACGGCAGATTCCGCAAAAAATTAACGGATAACCAAAATAAGGTAATGCCTCCCTGTACGGAAAGATATCCCGTAATCTATCCGATTCAGTTCCGGGCCATTGATAAGTGCCGGTTGAAGGAGTTTAAAGGAAAATGCAGCCGGTACGTCCTTTTCCCGGCCCTCAAGATTGCCCTGAGCGAACTGCTGGCGTTATCCGAATCTTTTTTATGATCTTTTCACCGCCAGGACATTTTAGCCACTACCTGTCAGTACGGTTGCGCTGGCCCTGGACAGCGGGTTAACAAAGAGGTGTGCCCCTTGAGCGCCAAACGGAAAATTAAAAATGTTTTATGGCTGTATATAGATGATATTCTCTTTTGCCGTCCAGTAACTGGCTCCGCCGGGCCCATTAAGGAACACCATATCCTGTTCTTCCCGCACCAGCCAGTATACACGGTCGTAAGATGTCAGCCGCGTGGGCCGGGTTTGCTTGATAGAGGCATATTCGTAGCATTCATAGACAGGTGCGTCTTTCTTGATAAAAACCTCCCGCGCCTGAAGATAGTTTTCTTTAGTTAATTTCTCGCCGCAGGCAGCCGGCACCCATCCTACCTCATTACCGGGAGTATCATAAACATTGATTTTTACTTTAAACCACCCTGTTGTTTCTTCAAGAATAGCGGCCACGGCCCCTGCTTCCACCCTCCTGATCTGCTGGCTGTCCAGGGAGGGGGCGGCATAAACAGGCGTGCTTTCCTTGATTAAGAGCTTGCCGGCCGGCGCCTGCGCGGCCTCCGCCAACTGCCGCATCTCCTCATATCCCTGCCGGATAAGCTCCGCTTCCGACTGGAAGCACGGCTGGTTCATATCCAGGGGGATATACTGCCCCTCAACATCTTCAATAAAAAACTGGACGTTTTGCAACCGGCCCTGGCTGTCGAAACGGGCCGTTACCTTTAAGAATTGGTTGGCTTCCTGGGGTTTGGTGATATACTCCTGCAATTCCTGCTGCCAGAAGGCGATTTGTTTTTCGATCGCGGCCAGCGCCTCCGGGGCGAGGAGGTCACGGTTTTCCTCCAGGTACTTGATCCGGCCCTTCTGGGGCGGCCACTTCTCCGGCGTCGCTACACCCAGGAGGTGGCTGACCTGGACCAGGTAGACGGCTTCCGCCTGGGAGCCGGACCGCTTAAAGGATTGCAGATCAATCCTGGTGTCCAGCACGCGGTAATGCCGGTATTGCCTGGCCACCAGATCCTCCACCTGTTTTTGCAGCTGCACCTTAAGCCCCCACTCGTCCTCGGTGCTATCAATGGCGGTAATATACCAGACCCCGTCCCGGGGCTGGACGGTAATATGGTGGACATAAGAGCCGGCCGGCCCGGTGGAGGTCATCAGGTCGAACTGGACGGTAAAGAGCCAGTTTCCTTCTTTATCCTCTTTCTGTTCGAGGATAGTGTATTTATCCACCCAGGGACTGGATACCCCGGTCACCCAGCCCGTCCTTTCATAATCAGGGCGGTAGCGTTCCTGTAAACCCGGGGCCAGGAGGGCGTACTGCCAGGCGCCGTTGCGCGTTTGGACCGCCGTGGCCCAGTTGCGCACGGCTTCTTCCGGGCTTGCCGGCTTCAGCGCCTTTTCTAAAAGGACCAGCCGGCGGCGCAGGGGGTCAACTGGCGGGGCCTCGATTTTCACGGTGCGGGTGGCTTCTTCCCACTCCACCCCGGCGCCCAGGGCCTCGGCCACCCAGCGGACAGGGACCATGACTCTTTCGTGAATGATCTGCGGTGGGACCTCCGGCTTGATTTCCTGACCGTTAACAACCAGCCTGATTGGATTGTTCCCCAGGGCAGCCCAGGCGGCGGCGGTAAGAACAACAACAGACAGAACAACGGCACTCAAAGGGATTAACATTTTCTTCACGACTGAAGACCTCCTTCAAGATTTTATTGAATTATTGAAAACCTGCCAGACAAGATCCACAAAATAAGAGAAAATTATTGACTTATAATTTTTTTTAAGCCAGCAATAATAAGAAGAAGACCAATAATTATATTGACTGAGAACTCAAAAGATGACAGATAAGCAGTAATGATCATGATAAGAATTCCGACACTTAAAAACAGGATACCAGCTTTTTTTGACCCGCGCTTAATATGCGGGGGAATATTTCCTCCTGTCCAATACCCTGGATCGTATTGTTTCTCACCCCATTCCTCAATTTCATTAAGATGTTCACTCGGGTGTTTTTTTCTTTGTTTATCCGACATAGAAACACTCCTTAAAAAACGTCGCAAAATTGCCTAAGCCACCGGAATAAAGAGGGCCTTTGACATAGTCAAAGGGTAGGAAACATCCCTAAAAGAGCGCCGGTAAATTGTCCAAAAAAATAGTGCCTCCCGATCTCTTCCAGCGCTGAAAAGCTGCCGTGAGCGGGCGGCGGCATTCTGCTCTTTTTTTTGCACATCCCACAGCCAGGCCATGAGTGCTGAACGTCTGGCGCCGGAAGGCTCCTCGCGGGCTACATTAACCACGGCAAGAACCAGGTCTTCTTTCGCCGCGGGGGAAGTTAACCGAGCGTAAACGTCAGTGAGCCACCGGGCCAGATCGCCGGGAAGGCCGAAAACAACTGAAAGCTTCATTTTCACCGCAAATCCCGATCCCCCTTCCCTGGCGTGTTTAAGCCAGAATCCTGGTTCCAAAGGGCCATTTCTTCTTGTTAAGTATAGACGAGAAAGGTTCCGGAAAGGTTCCCGGGGTAAAAAAATTTCGAGGCATAACCACTTTGCCCGCAGGCAACAAGGAAAATTACCGACCGGGGGAACCCTGTCCCGGGAGCAATGCCGGGGCAATTCCCCTGGTCCAATTCTGGAGATTGAAAATCAAGGGTTGCAGGCACAGTCCAAAGACCCCTCAGAAGCCTGGTTGATCTATTTCAGCAACCTGGAAGGAGAAGAAATGGAGGCGATTGCCATGGAAAACCCGGCGTCAGGAAGGTGTTACCGTCGAGGAAATGTTCTGGAAAAGCGAAAGAGAGCGCTGGCCAACCCCACTTTGTTGTTATAAGGTTTCGGGGAAATTACCAGGGCTGGCCGT
>DAISHP010000261.1:0-3671 GCA_036822475.1 Bacillota bacterium | reverse complement strand
GAAATTCAGGCAGAATTGTTCATCCGGCCGGGAAAAGAGAAGAACCCTCCTCCGGGGGCAGGTTGTTGCTTAAGGCCTTCTTTTCCCCGTTTTTATTGACAAATTCTCTAAACTGTTTTACAATGTTTTAAGCATATTGACTGAAGTCATAGCCCCGTATCGGAGACGGGATTGAAGCGGACAGGCTGGACCTTGCCCGGACAGTGAAAGATGCAAAAGGGCCACGGAGGCTTACCATTTCTTCCCTGCAAGGGGAGAAAGCTCTGGTGGCTTTTGTTTTTTTGGGTTTTGCATTTCTCGAAGCATTGCTTACTGGGCCAGTGTAACGCGGCGGCACGGTCAAGCTATTCTGTGGGGAGGAATGGGGAGGCAGATGTTGATGGCTGATGCCCACCAGGAATATTTTAACCAAAAGGCGCCCCTTTGGGATAATTTATTGACTGAGGAGACACGGGAGCGGTTGAAAAAAATCATCGCTGAGCTCGCTATTAAACGCGGGAGCGTTATTCTTGACGCCGGTACCGGAACGGGGGTTCTTTTGCCTTTCCTGGTGGAATGTTAGCCGGGAATAAAATGAAGTATTCATGGAACGAGCGTGGACAACGCGGCACCCAGGCTGGTTCACTGAACATTTCCAATGAAGGAGGGTCAATCGCGTTGAAAAGGGTTACGAGCTGAAAACGGCGGCAGCAGTTTGCGACCGGCTGATTTTAATGAAGGAGGGTCGTATCTGGGCACAGGGCACGCTGGCGGAAGTACTGCGGGAAGAATTTTTAGACTCCCTGTTCGGTGGCTAAACATAATGAAAAACACGGTTGTTTGTTTCCCCCTGATCCAGGAAAATGTTTTTAAAACCTTGATGAATTTGCCGGCCCCCCGCTGGGAAAGATTGGCGATGCGCTGGATTCCAAAATAATCGTTGCCAAAAAAGAAGCGAAGCTGCTGGCTACCGCCGGGGAGCGATAAATGTGGATTTTTTCATTTTAGGCTATCAGTTCATGCAAAACGCTATTCTGGCCGGCCTGCTGGGAGGCGTGGCCTGTTCTCTGATCGGGGTTTTCGTTGTCACGATGAACCTTTCTTTTATCGGCGTGGCCATTTCCCACGCCGCTTTTGCCGGGGCGCTCTGCGGGGCCTGGCTGGGTGGGTTTTAATCCCGTGGCCGGTGCTTTTCTCTTCAGTCTGGTGGCATCAGCGATAATCGGGCCGCTGGCCGACCGGGGGGAGTTCAACCCCGACACCCCCATTGGGATTATTTTTTCCGTGACAATGGGCCTGGCCTTTTTATTCATGGGTCTGTTGTCCGGTCCAAAAACCCAGGCTCTGGAGCTTTTATGGGGAAGTATCCTGACGGTAAACGGACGTGACCTGCTTTTGCTGGCTATTGTAGCAGCGGTCGTCGTGAGCCTGGTGGTGCTCTTTTTTAAAGAAATTCAAACTGTGATTTTTCACCGGGAGGTTGCCCTGGCGGTAGGCATTCCAGCAAACCTGATTTTTTATGGCTTACTTTTCTTAACCGGGGCGGTCATTACCGCTTCTTTACGCAGCATCGGCGGCCTGCTTATTTTTAACCTGATCTTGAACCCTGCGGCGGCAGCCTACCAGTTAACTTATAACCTGCGGCTAATGTTTGTTTTATCTTCTTTCTTCGGTGTTTTTTCCACCTGGGTAGGGCTTTTCCTTTCCAGTTTGTTTGACCTGCCCAGTGGGGCCACCATTGTCATTGTCTCAGCGATTATTTTTGTCATTGCGGCTTCTTTTTCGCCCAAGCGCAAAGTAAAAAAGTGGGAGGAAGAAGTATCGACAGGTCCTGGAAAAGCTCTTTTCAAATAGCCCGGAAAAGAGTACCGGGCAGCAATCCGGCGCTTCCCGGCAGCCGGCTTTACGGTCAGCCGGGACTGCTGGTAGATTTTATTTAAAAAACCAGTTTAATTTGATAAAATTCCCGGCAGTTGGGAATTCCCGGGTTAACGGCGGATTTAAAGGGGGGTGTTTTTTATGCCGCCCCCCTTTAAAAATTAATGCTCATGCTCGTGAACAGGGTGCTCGTGGTTGTGCATTTCTTCTTCTCCCGGCCGATGCTCGTGCTCGTGGGTATGCGTTACCGCCGGATGAGTGTGTTTGTGAGCATGCGTTGTCTCCCCGTGCGCATGGGCATGGATGTGGGTTACCGCCGGATGGGTGTGTTCATGGGCATGCTTGATTACCACGGTCATCAATCAACCCTCCTCCAGGAAGATTTTTCTGCTGTCCATCGGCAGATATTCCTTACCAAAATTTTAACCTGAGATAAATGGTAAATCAAGTTGTTTCGCAAAATTTTTATAAGGTTTACCTTTTAATACCAGGACAGGGTGGGCAAAAAGGATTGGATTCAAGTCTTTGCCGCTCCCTTTTTCGATTCCCTCATTGATCCAGTCCTGGACAATATCGGCTTCTTGCAGCATTATGGCGAAATCCTTTCCGGTAAATACTTTCTGATAAGGTTATTATACTAAGAGCGGGCAGGCGGGGAAAGAACCCATGTGTGTCGTTTTCAAATGGCCCGACCGGGCGAAAAGGAAATGGTTTAACAGTAACTCAAAGGGGAAGCGATTGCCATAAAGGGCATAACTCATGTAAAAATATTGTTGACATGAGGAACATAACTCATATAAAATGTTAATGACATGAAATATGAAATAGGGCGATAAAGTTTGGGTCAGGAAGGCCCTTTGCCGGCCTGAAGGCTGGATAAGGGGTCTTTTTGCATTTTCCGGGAAATACAAGATGAGAGGGTTTTGCGATGCCCAAAATCATGATCTGCGGCCGGGGCGGCAGCGGCAAGAGCACGCTGGTTGCCTTGCTGGCCAGAGCGCTTGCCGGGCGGGGAAAGGTGCTGATAGTGGATACTCAGCAAAGGAAAAGGAATTGATCGCGGTTGGCATTGCCGTGGCCATCAGGTGTTCTTACTGCCTTGCCAATCATGTAGCCAAAGCCCGGCAGATGGGCGCCAGCAGAAAGGAGATTTAAGAGGCCATTTCCGTAGCCATAATGATGAGTGGCGGACCGGCCGTTGCTTGTGCTACAGAGGCGATGAAGGTGCTGGATGCCTTGACGGAAGAGGGATAAGGAAAATAAACAGGGGAGCTTTTGACCAAATGGCAACCATTGGTCCTTGAAATTTTAAACCTGAATCAGGAAGGAATGATGCACAGGAAAGGAGGTGGTTTTTTGCCTTTATTTCCGGTTGGCGATCGCGACTTTTGGGTGAAACTGTGGCAGGATGCCCGAGAAAACTCGCCGTTAACCCGGCGGCGCTGTCGCAGCGAGAAAGAGATGGTGGAAAACTGGAACCGGCGCGCCGACTGGTTTGCCCGGCGTACCGGCGAGGGCAGGGGCCAGGATAAACGAAAAATGGTGCTGGATATGCTGGAACGGGAAGGAGCGCTTGGCTCCGGAGTGAAAGTGCTCGATATAGGAGCCGGGCCGGGTAACTACGCCATCCCCATGGCCCGGTTATGCGAACAGGTGATCGCCCTGGAACCTGCCGCCGCAATGGTAAAAATATTGGAAGAAAGGGCGCGAACAGAAGGAATAGAAAACATTGCTGTTATACAAAAAACCTGGCAGGAAGTGGAGGTGGAAAAAGACGGGCTGGCCGGCCGGTTTGATCTGGTGTTTGCTTCAAT
>DAISHP010000260.1:0-3676 GCA_036822475.1 Bacillota bacterium | reverse complement strand
CCACCCCAAATAGACCATCAATAATTCCATCTGGCTTTCTTCCCCCCTTGCAAAAGATCAGGCAAAAAGCCGCCCCCGCCCAAAGCCAGCTTCCAGCCGGTAGCGCTAACCTGCGGGATGATATTTTAATTATGATTGTACAATAGATTACATTGCCTGGTACTAACTATTGTGTTTCTTTTCGTTCTCTGTGGTAAAATTTTAATTTCCGCTCGTAAGTAAAAATTCCTAATAAATACTGGCCCGGCACCCTTGTCCGGGATTTTGCCGGGCCAGCGAAAGGGCAGCTTTTAACTTTTTTCCGGTAAAATGAGCGCATTGCTCACCAGATGGTGGATGTGGCTCATCTTCACGTTCAGTTTATAGTGCTTGATAATGTCCGTCAGTTGATCCCAGCAGTTGTGGCAGGGGGTGACGAGAATTTTAGCGCCCGTTTGTTTGATTTGCTCGGCCTTGATTCTGCCTTTGGCAATCCTGTCTTCGTGATAATCCTTGCCCATGGCCAAAAGCCCCCCGCCGCCGCCGCAACAGTAGTTATACTCCCGGTTGGGCCACATTTCCCGGAATTCCATGACCGCGCTTTTGATGACGTACCGGGGCTCTTCGATAATTCCCTCCTTGCGCACCGCGTTGCACGGGTCGTGCAGGGTAACCGGGTCGGGGTTGCGGGTGGGGTCGAGCTTAATCCGGCCTTCTTTGATCCACTGCGCCTGCAGCTGGACGAAGCTGATCACGGGGTAATCGGCGTTTAACCACACCTTGCGCCCCCACATCTGGGCGCGGGTGGCGTGGCCGCACTCGGTGACGACCACGGTTTTCGCCTTCAGCCGGATATATTCGTCCATGATCCGCTGCAGCATGATCCGGGAGGCCTCGTCGTCGCCGCTGAAGAGAGCGTAGTGGGTGGCGTCCCACCACCGGCTGCTGCAAGTCCAGTTGGCACCGGCGGCCCAGAAAATTTTGGCGATGCTCTGGATGTCCTGCGGGTAGTATTTGATTTCCCGGGGGTCCCAGAGGAACAGGTAGTCCGCTCCTTCTTTGTCCACTTCGATCTTTATGTTGGGGTCGCCCACCTCTTGCTGCAGTTCCTCGGCCATCCACTCCAGGGTTTCGATGTAATCCTCAGTGGTCACTTCCATCTGGTTGCCGGTCCGGAGCTGGGCGTCCACCACGTCCTGCAGGAAGCCCGGCGCCCGCAGGCCGAAGTTGCCCCGGACGGTCCGGACGACTCCCGAGATGTCCACGTTCATGGGGCACTTCATGGTGCAGCGTCCGCACATGTTGCAGAGCCAGATGAAACGGGAATTCAGCACTTCTTCCTTCATCCCCAGCAGGACCTGGGTAATGAATTTCCGGGGGTCTTGTTCTTTGATTTCACCGTTATACGGGCAGCCTGCGCTGCACATTCCGCAGGTTAAACAATTGGAAAAGTCCAACGGGTTCGGGGCCGTAATAAACTTGGAGACGATTTCATCCCGGAAAGATGGTTCTAGCTTGCTGGCTGGAATAGCGCTCAACTACTTATACCCCCCTAAAAAATAAACTCTCTATCTTTATTGAGACAAACTTTGTCCTAATAATATCAATTAAAAATTTTACTGAGCAATGACTGAAATAGTCAAATATATAATAATATTTACCCCACTCTCTTGATCTCTGCCTTACACTTTGTTTTGCACAGTTTTGGGCAGCTAGCGGGCGGTAGATTAGGGAAGCCTGCCCAGAGCCTCCAGAATTCCCGCCCAATCGCAGTATTTTTCCACGTTTTCCCGGGCCATTTCAATCCCCCGCCGGTCGCCGGGGTGAATGTGCCGCCCGGTTTCACTGATTTTTTCGATGGTGGTAAAGGTGTCGTAGTGAACCAGGATTACCGGCACCTTTTTTTCGCCGGCGCGGGCGATCACTTTGACGTCGGGGTAAAGGCCGCCGGTCAGGATGATCACGGAAGTGCTGGTTTCCAGGGCGGCCAGGGCGACGTCGGCCCGGTCCCCCCCGGTGATCACGGCCTTATTGGGGGACCGCCGGAAATACCCCAGGGCGCTTTCCATGGTCATGGCGCCGATGACCACACTTTCCACGATCCTGTCCAGCCGGTCTTCGCCGGTAAGGATTTCCCCGCCCAGCACTTCGTAATACTCGGCCACAGTCGGGCAGGCAATCTCCGGGCGGCTCGGGATTACCCCCAGCGTACGGTATCCCCTTTCCGCCAGCAGGGAGCGGTAAACCCCTTCGGTTTTGGCCAGGAAGGGCCGGGGGACGTTGTTGAAAATATTGCCCAGCACATTAACCCCTGCCTGAGCGAAATAATTGTTGAAGAAAATTACCTCGTCCAGGCTGAAGTCGTTTTTAATCTGGACGGTAAAAAGAACCGCCGCCTGGAAAAGGCGGGCCAGCGCCAGCGCGTCCGCGCCCAGGCTGCCCATCAGATAGGGGTATTCCGCCCCGCCGATAATGACGAGATCCATCCCTTCGGCGACCTGCCGGTAAGCTTCCTGGATTTGCCCGATCACGTTGCCCGGCCGGTTTCCGGAGAGATAAGAAGGTCCGATGGTGTAGGGGACGATGGTTTCAATCGGCCGGGGAAGGCCCAGGACCTGCTGCATCAGGAGCCCGTCTTCGTCCTCCTGCCCCTTTACTCCGGGGGGATGGCCGACCGGTTTAAAGTAGGCTACCCGGTAGCCCTGCTCCTGAAATTTCAGGGCCAGGCCGAGGGCAACGGCTGTTTTGCCGCTGCCGGCTGTGCCGATGATCGACAAATTTTTCATTCTTTTCACCTCATGAGATTGTAATTTTTACATCCAGGGCAACCGCTCCGTCCGGGTAGGCAAAGAGCGGGTTAATGTCCATTTCGGTGATGGCCGGGAAATCCATGGCCAGCCTGGCCACCCGGGCGATTACTTCCACCAGGGATTTGATGTCCCTGGGTTTTTCTCCCCGGTAACCCCGTAGAAGCGTGTAAGCCTTCGTTTCCATAATCATGCTCTGGATTTCTCTTCTGGTCAACCGGTGGGCCAGCCGGAAGGCGACGTCTTTGAGTAAATTGACGTAAATGCCGCCCAGGCCGAAGGCGATCAGCGGGCCGAACTGAACGTCCCTGGTCATGCCGATCAACACCTCGTCGCCCCTGGGCATCATTTTTTGCACTTCCACCCCGTGGATGGCCAGGTCCGGGAAGTAACGGTGAACGTTTTCGCTGATTTGAAGGAAACCTTTCCGGACCTCGCCGGCCGTTTGGAGATTGGTCAGGATGCCGCCCACGTCGGTTTTATGCATGATCTGGGGGGAGGCTACTTTCATGACCACCGGGAAGCCAATTGCTTGCGCTATTTCGGCCGCCTCTTCCGGGGTGGTGGCCAGGTGGATGGGGGCCGCCGGGATGCCGTAAGCGGAGACCACCCGGGCCGCCTCGCTGCCTAAAAGTACCAGCCGGCCTTCGTTTTTCACCTTTTCGAGAGTGTTTTGGACGATGTCTTGCTGCAAGTTGTTGAATTGTTCCGCCGGCTCATCGGCGGGGCTCTTTTTCAGCTGGCCGAAGCGGACCATTCCCCCGATGGCCAGGACGGCCGGTTCGGGAAAGGTAAAACAGGGGATGCCGGCCTGTTCGAAGAGGCTCCTGCCCTTGCCCAGGAATTCGCCGCCTAAAAAAACGCCGAAAACGGGCTTGTGCCGGTTGTTG
>DAISHP010000259.1:0-3697 GCA_036822475.1 Bacillota bacterium | reverse complement strand
AAGCTGGCGGTAGGCCTGGCCATGAATTCGATTAGCGTCGTTTCCGAGGCGGTTCATTCGGGCCTGGATCTCCTGGCGGCGCTCATCGCCTACGCCGCCGTCTGGATTGCCGGCCGGCCGGCGGACGAAAGACATCACTACGGCCACGGCAAGTTTGAAAATCTGGCTGCCATCATCGAAGCCCTGCTGATTATCGGTGCCGGCGTCTTAATTATTCTCCAGGCCCTTCCCGGGTTGCGGGGAGAAAGCGAAATCCATTCCCTGGGCCTGGGGGCGGCGGTGATGGGCGTTTCGGCGGCGGTTAACCTGGCGGTTTCCACTGTTTTAATGCGGACAGCCAAAAAAACGGACTCTCCGGCACTGGCCGCGGACGCCTGGCACCTGCGGACGGACGTCTATACCTCCGCGGGCGTTTTCGCCGGCCTGCTGGCCATTCACCTGACCGGTTTGACGATCCTCGACCCCCTCCTCGCCTTAGGGGTTACTTTGTTAATTTTCAAGGCGGCCGTCGATCTTTTGCGGGAATCGGTGGGAAGTATGCTGGACGTGCGCCTCCCGGAAACGGAGGAAAAGATCATCCGCGAAGTGCTCACCGGTTACGCCGGTGAATTCGTCGAGTTCCACAATCTGCGCACCCGCCGGGCGGGCGCCGAAAGGCACGTGGACCTGCACCTGGTTGTCCCCCGCGGGCGCCCCATCGGCCTCGTTCACGACCTTTGCGAGCGGATCGAAAAGTCCCTGGAAAAGGAACTGGCCGGGGTGCAGGTGTTGATCCATCCGGAACCCTGCCAGTCCGCCGGGGAAGACTGCCAGGTGTGTTCTTTGTGCATTAAATGGCACGGAACAAACGATCGCTTTCGCCCGTCCTGCGTGCAATGCCCCAGGCAAAACAAAAAATAGCACCCCTTAAAAAATCCCTTCCCTGCGTAATAATCCTTAAAAGGGGCAATTCCCTAATTCCTAATTCCTAACCCCTAATTCCTGTATTTTAAGGGGAAGGTGATCTTTTAAGGGCTTAAAAGGAGCAGGGTAATGCTTCCCTTCGAAAACCTCGAAAAGGAGCTGAAAAAAGCCCGTTTGGGGGACCAAAACGCCCGCGAAAGGCTTTTAAGGGAACTGCGCCAGTTTGTCCTGCAGACGGCTTCCCACCTTTGCCGGCGGAGACTGGAATGGGGCCAGGACGACGAGTTGAGCATCGCCTACCTGGCGGTCAACGAAGCCATCGACCGGTACCGGGAAGAACGGCAGGTGCCTTTTTTGGCCTATGCCCGCCTGCTCGTGAAAAGCCGCCTCACCGACTACTTGCGCCGGGAAGCCCGCGCCCCCCTTTTGCTGGACAGTGAGGAAACGGCGGCCGCCCTGGACGCTTCCTGGGCCCGTGAGGAGCACTGGGTCCGCGAGGCAGCCCTGGAAAGGGAGGAGGAAATCAAAGAATTCAACAGTTTGCTTAATAGTTACGGGATCAGCTTTGCGGATTTGGTCAAGTGCTCTCCGAAGCATGCCGATACCCGCCGGGTTCTTCTGAACGTCGCCGGGTATTTGTCCGCCCGCCGGGATTTGATGAGCAGCCTGGTGCGCACCAAAAAGCTGCCCGTCCGGGAACTGGCGGAATTGACCGGCGTAACTCCCAAAACGCTGGAGCGGGGGCGCAAGTATATTATTGCCGTGGCTCTAATCTGGCATCATTGTGCAGACTTCCTTTATCTCTGCAGCTATCTGCGGCCGGGGGCGGGGGAGGGGGAAAAAAAGTGAAGCAAATTACCGGCATGATTGTGGAGCTCAAGGAAAAAACGTGCGTTGTCCTCACCCGCTCCGGGGAGTTCCGGGAGGTGCTGCGGCCTTCCCGGGAGGTACGGCCGGGGGAGGAAATCGTGGCCAAAGCGACAGCGGCGGGCTGGTGGAAAACGCTTTTGGCCGCCGCCGGCGTGTTCATTTTGCTCTGGGCCGGCTTTCTTTATTCCGGCTGGTCGAACGAGGCGGTTGCCTACGTTGGCCTGGATATCAACCCCAGTGTCGAACTGGGCGTCAACCGGCGCCAGCAGGTTTGTGAAGCCAGCGGGCTGGACGCGGAAGGCCAGGCTTTGTTGCAAAAGGTGGCTCTGCGGGGTTTGCCCCTGGATGAGGCCATTACGGCGGTCCTTACCGAAGCGGCTTCCGAGCAGTATCTAAATTCCGCCGGAGAAAATGTAATTTTAACAACTGTTACGGTGGTGAAGGAGCAGAGCCGGGTAATCCTCGACCGGGAGCAAATACTCCGGTGTATCCAGGGGACTTTAAACAAGTCCGGGGTAAGGGCGGAGGTAGCGGTGGAGGAAGCGCCGGCCGAAGTGCGCCGGCAGGCAAAAGAAGCCGGATTGTCCACCGGAAAATACCTGCAGCGTTTGCGCGGCCTGGAAAAAGGCGGCCTGCCGGGACCGGCGGGCGTTGCCGCGCCTTCGCCAAAGAACGCCGCCGGGCGGGAAGAAAAGGAGCATTTTAAAACCCGGGAGTTGACCGGTCCCGGCAAAGAGATTCCCAATGGGACGCCCGAGAAAAAAGAAAAGGAAGCGGGCAAGAAAGGGCCGGAAAAAGGCGGGCAAAAGGAACTGCCCAGAGAAAATGCCGGGGAAAATGCGCAAAACGGGCGGGATGAAAACCAACCTCCTTTCCAGAGCCGTTTTCCGGAAAAAAAGCGGCCTCCGGACGAACGATCCGGTCCGCACGAGCGGTACGGAAGGGATCGAAAACAAAACGGAGATAATGACAGAACGGAAATCAGGCCCAAAGTTTCCCAGGCAAAAGGCACAAAGAACTTTAACCCCAGTTCCTTTTGCCTCTGTACCTTAGTACATCGCTACAGAGATGAGGATCCAAATATTTACCAGACTTCCACACCAGTATACGTCCTCTGTATAGATGGGGCTGCGATTAAAGTGGATACTTAATTATGGGGAGCTGTACTTAGTGTCTTGGGGTGCTCCTGCTGTGAAAAATCGTTAATTTTTATTTTCTGCTGGTGTGGCTATGGCGGCACGGATGTTTTTCAAAAAAATGCTTGTCAGGCTCCCCGTTTTATGGTATACTAAGGTCGTGTTTAGCGGGTGAAATTTTTAGCCCGTTTATTAATAGAATAGTTAGTGATAGCCTTCACCATCACAAGCTGACTCTCTTCTCAATCAGGCGCGTCTCTTTCCATTCCTCAATAACGCATCAACATGTCATTTTATGTAAAAAGAAATTCTTAATTTTATCACTTAAAAAAGAAGGAAGTTTCGTTTTTGTGTCGAAAAGTACTTAATAGAAATTAAGGTTGAAATTAAAAAGATTGGCGAGGGTAAGGCGCATCGCCGGCAAAGGATAGGTATACGTAAAAGTGGGCAAGAAGGAATCGTCTGTCTTATTCTATCCGGAACACGACAGGAAAAATAGCAAGTAGACGACATTCTTTTCCCAAGTCAAAGTGTTTTTAACTGTGGAAGTGTTCATGGAAACGTTCGTTCCCTCCGTAAAGCATGAAAGCAGAGGCACTAAGGCACAAAGGCAATGAGGCACAAAAAAATATTTGGTTAGACGAACGGGAAAATTTTGCTTTGTGCCTGCTCTTTTCGAGGGAATCGTTCAGGACTGCCGTCCTCTCCACATAAGGAAAGTATTTACCCTAATTCCTGTTTTTCAAGGGAGTTGCCCATGAGAACGTTCGTTCTCTCCATTAATTCAT
>DAISHP010000258.1:0-3721 GCA_036822475.1 Bacillota bacterium | reverse complement strand
AGCCGGAAGACCCAGGACAACATCATCCAGCGGACCATCCAGGGACTGGGCTAAAATCGCGAAATGTCTGCCGGCCTTTTTCCGGCCGGCAGACAGCCAAACTTTTAAAAGAGGAGGAGTTAATTTTTATGAAGTGCCCGGAATGTCAGTACGAAGCCCCTAAAGCCAAATTTCGCTACCTCTACAACGCCAGAATTGACGCCTCCGGAAGCTACCGGCAGTGTCCGAACTGTATGAACTGGCTTTTCTGCGATGAACTCAAGGGAGAAGCGAGTGTTATTGTCCGGCCGGGAGACGCCCTGTGGGGAAAATCGGCCGGGATTGAGGGGCTGGCCGAAGATGTTTTGAAAGATACGGAGGGGGTAAGGTAACCATGTCGAGGAGAAGCGACTGGGCCAAAGCAAGGGACCGCATGCTTGGCCACTTTTCAACTGCCAAGGGAGTTGAAAAAAGGGAAGCCGTGCCGGAGATCTGCTGCGGCAAGTGCAAAAATTTCTCCGAACGGGCCTGGTCCTCTGACGGAACCGGTTTTTGCGGGGCCCTGAAGGAAGGTTCCCGGCTGGAGGTTGACCCGCCGGTTTACGTAACGGAGGGCCCGGCTGCCTTAATGGTTGCTTTCAATATGGACGCCAGCAAGTGCAAGTACTTCGAACAGCTGGAACTGATTGATACCGACGCCACGGAGTGTGCCGACCCGCAGTTCCGTCGCGCCCACCGGCAGATGGAAAAAGTGGTGAAAAAGTAAAAGTCTGATAAATAAGGAGTGAATTTCTGATGAAAATTATGTCTCCGGAATGGGTAAACGCTCTGGCGGAGAAGTTAAAGAGTGATGAAGAATTTCAACAGAAAGGCAAAGGATTTGACAGCAAGTTTCAGTTTGCTGCCCTTGCCGACCCAAAGGCAGGTGCAAATGAAGCGATTTATGTCGGGGTTAACCTTCCCCAGGCAGACGAGGTGTGGTTTGAAAAAAAGCCGGACAACGAAGTCGACATCATTTTGGAAGGGAAATATGGTGAATTTGTTAATGTATTGAAAGGCAAGGCTAACCTTTTGATGTCCGTTACCATGGGGAAGCTCCGGCTGAAAAAAGGTGAAGCCAGCAAATTAACAAGTTACATGGGGGCGGTAAACCGCTTTATTGAGTTGGCGAAATCGATTTCCGGTTAAATTGCTGTGGATTGTTTTCTGGTGAAGCGTGGCGGTAATGATGATTACCCCGGCTTCACCAGAAGATGAACTGTTTTTACGAATTGACAGAAAAGAGGGAGGATGATGGAAGAGAAAGGGTTGATCACCAGTATTCAGAGGTTTTCAGTAAACGACGGGCCGGGGATCAGGACAAACGTGTTTTTAAAAGGTTGTCCGCTTCATTGCGAGTGGTGCCACAACCCGGAATGTATCAGCCCCCACCTGCAAATATACTGGAAACGGATGCTTTGCGAGCAGTGTGGGTTGTGCCTGTCGGTGTGCCCGCAAGACGCGATCAATCCTCCCATTCCTGTTGACGAAGCAAGATCCGACGAGAGCACTTACCACAAAATTATCCGGGAAAAGTGTAATAATTGTATGAAATGTGTAGAAGTTTGTCCTTATGAAGCGTTGTCCGTTGCGGGCAAGTACGTGACTGTAGCAGAGGTGATCGACGAAGTAGAAAGGGATGCTCTTTTTTACGCCAACTCGGGAGGGGGAATGACCGTCTCGGGGGGCGAACCGACGGTGCAGCCGGGGTTTGTCCGGGAGTTGCTGAAGCAGGCCAGAGGGAAAGGTATCCATACGTGTCTGGACACTTCGGGGCATTGTTCCTGGGATGTGCTGGAAGATCTGATGGAATATGTAGATATGTTTTTGTATGATTTGAAACATCTTGACCCGGCTGAGCACAAAAGAAAAACCGGGGTGGGCAATGAGTTAATCCTGGAAAATTTAAAAAAATTGTCGGCAGCGAAAAAAGACATCCGGATCCGGATTCCGCTCATCCCCGGGTATAATGACCACCCGGAATATATGAAGTCTGTAGCCCTGTTCTTAAAAGACCTGCCCTATCCGGTAAACGGGATCGATCTGTTGCCTTTTCATAACTGGTGCCAGGATAAATACCGGTGGTTGGGGATCAAGTGGTCGTTGGAAGATTTGGAGGCAACTGATCCGGCAGAAGTGGAACCGTTGAAGGACCTGCTGGACGCTTACGGATTTAATACTACAATAGGTGGCTAGAAATGGTGAAGAAAGCAGAAGAACAGATCGGGGTCATCACGCACATTCAGTTTTTTTCGCTGAATGATGGTCCAGGGATAAGAACAACGGTGTTTTTGAAAGGATGCCGGCTCGATTGCAAGTGGTGCCATAATCCGGAAGGAAAAAGGCATTACCCGGAGGTATTTCCCTACATTCCTAATTGCACCGGCTGCAAAGCGTGTCTGGATGTCTGTCCTACGGGTGCTTTGACTTTCGCTGAGCACCTCCGGATGGACAAAGGGAAGTGTATTGTCTGCAAGCAGTGTGTAGAGGAATGTCAAAACGACGGTATAGTGCTTTGGGGCAGGCTGGTAACTGTAAAAGAAGTAATTGAGGAAGTAGAAAAAGATAAGGCGTTTTATAAAAATTCCGGCGGGGGGATGACTCTTTCCGGAGGAGAGCCCCTGGCGCAGCCGGAGTTCACTTTCGCTCTGCTGAAGTGCGCCAGGGAAAGAGGGATCGGTACGGCTCTCGATACGTGCGGATATGTGCGCTGGGAAGTGCTGGAACCGATCCTGGAGTGGGTTGATCTCGTTCTGCTCGATTTAAAAAATATGGATCCCGGGGCACATAAGGAATTTACAGGAGTAACCAATGAACTTATTTTGGCCAACGCCAGGAAAATTGCCGAAAAAGGGATCAAAATGCGCATCCGGGTGCCGATCATCCCGGGGAGAAATGATTCCGAAGACAATTTAAGGAAGACTGCGGAGTTCGTTGAACAGTTGAATAGAAATAATGTGATTGAAGGCGTTGATTTATTACCCTATCATCCGTACGCAGGAGCAAAATACAGGATTTTTGGAATTGGTTTCCCTTATCCTCAAGGAGAAGGGTACCCGGAGGAAAAGCTGTTGTCCATGGTCGAGATTTTTTGCGATCACGACCTGGAAGTTACGGTGGGAGGATAATGATGAAAAAAAGACCGCCAGCTTTGGGGCTTCTGCCTTCAGTTGAGGGCAATCTCAGGATTGCCAGTTTTAACGTCAGTGAACCAGGGCGCGAAAGCCTCGTTGGGGAAAGGGGGCGCATCATCACCAGGATCAGGAAGTTATCATTTCAAATGAGGGCTGCGGTACAGGTTGAAAATTACGAAGAAGCAGCTAAAATAAGAGATGAAATCAAGAGTCTGGCAAATTTAATTTAAAAGGGAGGAAAAGAAAATGGCAACCTGCAAAGAATGTAAGTGGTTTTTCCCGTTGAAAGAGGACCCGAGCAAAGGAGACTGCGTTACCAGGGTGGTTGACCCCAGGTGCGCCTACTGGAAAGCGAAGCCCAAGAATGCAGGTGACGATGCGAGCAAGTGCGGGAACTTCCAGGTGAAGGGAACAGCCTGAAAAGGCATGCGGCCGGAAGCGCAAAAAAGGGCGAAGAAGCATTATTATAATGCTTCTTCGCCTGGAGAAAGTTGCAAGAGTAGCGCTAAAAGTAAGTGACAATTAAGTATTTTAAATATTAATATGTTTAACAATATATTATAAATTTT
>DAISHP010000257.1:0-3731 GCA_036822475.1 Bacillota bacterium | reverse complement strand
TCTTGCAAATTCATACCCGCGGTATGCCCCTGTCAAAAGATGTGCATCTGGAAAAAATTGCAGAAATTACCCATGGTTACGTGGGAGCAGACCTGGCGGCTTTGTGTAAAGAGGCGGCCATGGCCTGTTTAAGAAAAGTGTTTCCTCAAATAGACCTCCGGAGTAATTATCTTTCATATGAAGTCCTTATGGAGTTGGAGGTAACCATGGCGGATTTTTCTGAGGCTTTTAAAGATGTGGAACCTTCCGCCATCCGGGAGGTTTTCGTGGAGGTACCGGATGTCCGGTGGAGTGATATTGGCGGCCTAGACAAAGTTAAACAGGAACTAAAGGAAGCGGTGGAATGGCCTATAAAACATCCCGGGTTATTTACTTATGTAAAAACCAACCCTCCCAAAGGTATTCTTTTACACGGTAGCCCCGGTACGGGAAAAACCTTAATTGCCAAAGCGGTGGCCAATGAAAGTGGAGTAAATTTCATTTCAGTAAAAGGGCCCGCCCTGCTCTCTAAATGGGTCGGAGAGTCAGAAAAAGGTGTACGGGAAGTATTCAAGAAAGCAAAACAAGCGGCACCGTGTATTGTTTTCTTTGATGAAATAGATGCTTTAGTCCCTGTCAGGGGAACCGGGGGTGGAGATGCTCATGTTGCGGAGCGGGTGCTCAGCCAGCTCCTGACCGAAATGGATGGGGTTGAAGAATTGAAGGGAGTGGTAGTGTTGGCCGCCACTAACCGACTGGAACTAATTGACCCGGCGCTGCTAAGACCCGGAAGATTTGACCTCCTGCTCGAGTTGCCTGTTCCCGGCGAAGACGAGCGTCTGGCGATATTACAGATCCATACCAACGGCAAGCCGCTGGCCGAAGACGTGGACCTGGTTAATTTGGCCATCATAACCGATGGTTCCACCGGCGCCGATATCCAGGCTATCTGCAACAGGGCTTCTTTGCTGGCGATTAGAGAATTTTTGGACAGTAGTCAAAATGATAAAGATCCCGATTACTCCCGGCTTCAGATTGCGGCGAAGCATTTTGATGCGGCCCTGGAAGAAGTAAGAAGACCGGAACCGGCCCAAATAGAAGATCAAAAACCCCGGGTTCTGACCATGAAAAAAGATCCCGAAGAATGCTCCTCGTAAAATGGGGTGAGTGGCGTTGCGGGGCGGAGAGGGTAAATACATCTACTGTGCTATCAAGTCGCGGGAACCAAGAAGTTTTGGGCCGATCGGAGTGGGCAATCGCCGTGATGAAGTAAATACCATCAATTACCAGGACCTGGCCATGGTGGTCAGTGATTCACCGATAATTATTTACGATCCGGACCGGAAGAACGCCATCCAGCACGAGCGGGTTATTTCCCGGGTTATGGAAGAATATACCGTAATCCCCGCCAGTTTTGGCCTGATCTTCAAAACAGAAGAAGATGTCTATGAATTATTGAAGGAGATTTACACAGAGGCCAAAGAGGCGCTGGCAAAGCTGGATAACAAAATAGAGTTGGGGCTGAAGGTTTTTTGGAAAAAGGAGTGTTTTGCACAAGAAATTGAGAAAGGACACAGTGGAATACAGCAACTTAAACGGGAGGTCGCCAGGCAGGGGCGCAATGCAAAAAGGGATGTGTATTCAAAGAAGTTCCAGCTGGGGCAGTTGGTGGAAGAGGTGGCCGCCAGGAAAAGGTCTGCTTACATTAAGGAGATCTACAACGGCTTGCAGCGGTATGCTACGGCCTCCACTACCAATGACCTGGTTCTTACACGAATGGTTTTAAACGCCGCCTTTTTGGTAGATAAGAGCCGGGTGAAGGAATTTGATGAACAGGTAAGCCGCTTGTATACGAAACACCATCAAGTTCTGGATTTTAAGTATACCGGACCCTGGCCGGCATATAACTTTGTTAAAGTGCTCTTGCTGTTGGAGGGGATCGGCGAGGTGAGGCGTTAATGTTTTTATTGGATGATATTCTGCTTTTTCCGGTTAAAGGGCCGGCATGGGTGATTAAGCAGATTATTGACCGGGCACAAGAGGAACTATATGACCCGCATAAAGTGAAAATGGAGCTCTTGGAGTTGCAGCTTCTTTATGAAATGGGTGAAATAAGCGAGGAAGAATACATTTCCAGGGAGACGGAGCTTCTGGAAAGGCTGCGGGAGATCAGGGAATACGAGCTGGCCCGAAGAGAGGATTGAGGCATCTTTTTTTGAACTCGAACTGCCGGCCAGGATACCCCTGCCCAAGTGGGGACGGCCCCGGCGGTTCGTCTCTTTCTCCGGGTTGCTTCATTTAGACAAAGTTTTGGGCGCCTCGAGCTGCGCCTGCCGAAGAGAGGAATTGACCTATAGTGTTACAACCCAAGAAACAAAGGGACGACGATACGCTGGTTGCACTGGTGGACCGGCTGCTGGACAAGGGGCTGGTAATTAATGCCGACATCGCGGTATCAGTCGCCGGCGTGGAGCTTTTAGGAATAAAGATCCGAGCCGCCTTGGCTTCTTTTGAAACCGCCGCCCAATACGGGCTTGAGTTCCCGTCGGGAACGAACTGCGAAACTGCTGCGTGGAAGGAGGCCACAATCCGGAAAGAGGCCTGTCCCCAGTGTGAAAAGAGGGTAGATATGGAGGAGCTCCTGGAAGAAGGCTGCCCCTGGTGCGGCTGGGTATCGGCCAAGGCTAAAAAGCTAAGACACCAAAAAGTACCTTTGACCTTAGAGGTCGAACAGTGAGGACGGGGCTGATGGCATGGAAAAGCAGAATATCATCTACGAGGAAGACAGCAGGCTTCACCGGTTCTTGAGAAGCCTGGACGACCGGAGCCGGGCCATGTTCTGGCACCTTTTGATGAGGAGACATGCTGAACTGGCGGAACTCCGGGACGCGGCGGGTCTTGAAAGTGATATGGATACGCTCATACATATCAGAGAGGTTCTGAACCCCCGCGCAAAAGCATTCTTCGGCCAGCCGGTATTTGTCTTCCACCGTCTTAGGCAGGATCCGGAAACAGGCGAACGGGTATTTTTCAGTTGGTGGATTGAGTCCGATGCTTTGCCGGCTGATAAACAGAAGGAACCACTGGTTGATCTGTTCGAAAACGCCGGGTCGTTTACGCTGGTAGCTGATGTGCCGGGCATACTGGCTTATTCCGCCGATGTCAGCTATAAAAACGGTATCCTTACGCTGAAGCTGCCGAAGATACGGCAAAAGCGGGAGGTAGATATGTTTTACGAAAGGGATCATAAACGAAAAGAAAAACAGCCAGAGAAACATGATGCTTTAAAGGGCCCCGCGGGCTCGGCGCTGCGCAGCCTTGGGGAGGTTATTCCCGGGCTGGGCCGGATAATAGAGGGCCTGGCAGGGTCCGAGGCTTTTCAGGAAAGGCTGCGGCAGGCAGACCGCGAGATAGAACACAGGCTACGGAAGGCGCCCGGAAGGACCCGGGGGGTGCAACCGGAAGTGTCGGCCTCCTTCAGTGCGCGCACGTTGGCGGAGGAGCACGAAAGTATAACGAAAGCGCCCGGATCCGGTGAGTGGGAAGAGCCGCCTGCGGATATTTTCGATGAGGGTGATCACCTGCTTGTTATCTTGGAAATGCCGGGGATAGAAGAGAGTAGTATACGGGTTGATATATCTGGAAACGTTGTCTCGGTGCAGGCGCAAAGCCGGTGCATGGAACTGCGGCGGCAGGTGGACCTGCCCTGTTCCGCTAAACAGGTCAGACAGCAGAGTTACCGCAACGGTATC
>DAISHP010000256.1:0-3742 GCA_036822475.1 Bacillota bacterium | reverse complement strand
ACTGCCAGCCAGCGTAGTTGAGGAGCAGGCCCCCCAGAGTGGGCCCGAAGCCAAGGGCCGAGGCCACGAACATTCCCAGCAGACCCAGAGCTTTTCCCCGTTCCTGGGGCGGAAAGGCCGCGGTGAGAATGGCCGGGCCGACGGCCATCACCATGGCGGCCCCAACGCCCTGGAGGAGGCGAAAGGCAATCAACAGGTAGATCGAGGGAGCCAGGCCGCAAAATGCCGATCCGGCGGCAAAGATCACGCAGCCCAGCAGGTATATTTTCCGGAACCCGTACATGTCCCCCAGCCGGCCGAAGGTGAGCAAAAGTGTGGAAATCACCAGCAGGTAGGCCATCAGCACCCACTCGACCACGGGCATGCGCGCCTGAAAATAGGCGCCGATGAACGGCACGGCGAGGTTCATCATGCTGGCGTTTAAGGCCATGATAAAAGTTCCCGCGCCGACGGCGCCCAATACATGCCATTTATTGGATTTTCCGGACATTTTCCTTCCCCCTACCCCTTCCCCATCCCCCTTCTTTTATATTTCAATTCTTAAATTATTTTTCCTGCCGCGATTAGAAGTTTACCGGCAGAGGCATTGAAAATCATAAACCATCCGGGAAATCTCTGCGATGCGGGTAAAACCTTTATCCACGTCCGTTTCTCCCCGGGAAAGAATCGCCAGAATGTACGGGCGCCGGGCAAACACGATCCCCACGTCGTTGGCCACCCCCCAGACATCCCCTTCCTTATGGGCCACTTTGACCTCCGGCGGCAGTTTGCCGGGCAGGCCCACGTGGTAAATGGGGTTGGCCAGGTCGTCTAAAAAGCGTTCACCCTGGGCAGGGTATTTCCGGCTGAATTCCCATACCGCTTTCATGTACCGGCCCATGTCCCGAGCGGTGGTAATGTTTTCCCCGCCGGGGAAAACGGTTTGTCCACCCAGATCGCGCATGAACCGGGCGAGGTTGTCTTTGCCCAGGTGGCGCACCAGCATCCGGTAGGCGATGTTGTCGCTGATGGTAATGGCCAGGTTGGCCAGCACCCGCAGCGAATAGGTGTCGCCATCCCGGGCGGCAAACTGCAGGATGCCGGATCCGCCCTGGTAATCGCGGGCGCTGTCGTAAGCCACCCGGTCGTCCCAGCGCAGTTTGTCTTGCGCGATGAGGTGGTTCAGGTAAAGGACCGCGGGCACCTTCACCGTGCTGGCGGCGGTGATAGGCTCGTCCCCGTTCAGGTCAAACTCCGCCCCGGAGATGAGGTCTTGAAAGTAAATGCCGTAAACCCCCGGCTGGGCAGCCACGTATTCCTGCAGTTGCTGCTGCAGGGACCGGTAGTCCGGCTTTTGCGCGAAAACCGGTTCCCCGGTGTTCCGCTCTCCGGGCGTTATCGCCGGGAAGGCAACAGAGCCCCCGGGAACTCCGGGCGCATCTGTGGTGCCGCCCCGCCAGCCGCTGCCGACGCCTCCCACCAGGAAAGGAACCGCAATGAGGAGAATGATGATTGTTTTGACAAAAAGATATTGCCTGCCGATCATGGTATTCCTCCTTTCCGGGCAAAAAAGTCCAGTGCGCACCGGACTTCGCAACCCTTGTTTTAGATAACTTCTTAATCAGTTTACCGGAATCCATGGTCGTCGGACAATGATAAATTTCTGGAAGGGGTCGGCCGGGCTGTTTTTGTTCCCTCTTTCAAAAAATGCCTGGTTTTTCAAATCCAGCTATAGTGGAAAATTCAGGTGTGGTCGAGAAGCGTTTGTTCTCCGCTGAAGCTGAAAATGCCTTTCAGAAGCGCATTTAATTGCGCAAGCTCTTTCTCCAGCTGTTTCTTTTGCCGGCCACGCTTTTCAAGAACAAGTTTGCGCACTTCCTCAAGGCGGTGGTGGGTTGCACTGATTTTCGCCCCGAGATAGCGGTTTCCCTGAAGGAGAAACAACGTATCGCGGGTCATCCGCTCGTAATATACGTAAAGACTATAATTCTTCTCCGGAGATTGCAATAACCGGAATACGGGCGTTTCCGGTACCACTTGAGATGGATTTTAAAGAATTCCTGTTTAAGGAAACTGCGCAGGCTTTCATCAATCTGGTTAATATTACCGCCAAGAAAGATGCCCTGTTTTTCAAAACCAGTATTTTTCCTTCCCCTGCTTTCATATACTTGATCAAAGCGGTCTGTATATCTACACTTTTGCGATCCGGCATGTTGTGGTAATACGTTGTTTGGTTGCCGGCTTTTTTAAAGGTGATGATAATTTGAGGGGGCGAGGGCGGTGGTGAAAATATCCGACCTGCGCATGCGGGAAGTAATTAATCTTGCCGACGGGCGCAGGCTGGGACCGATCAAAGACATCGACATCGATCTGGAGCAGGGCCGGATCAGCGCCATTATTTTGCCCGGGGCAGGCAAATTTTTCTCTTTTTTCGGACGCGAGGAAGAAATCGTGGTACCCTGGGAAAAAATTAAAAGAATCGGCGTGGACGTCATCCTTGTCGATCTCCGGGACATTGCCGGGATCAACCCGTAAGCCTTCGTCTGCGTTGCACAGTGGACAGGTCTTGGGCGCTTAAAAATCGCATATCTTTTCTGAACAACGAAGGGAAGTGGTCCGCCCGTTTTAAACTTTGGAGATGGGTAATGGGAGGACCATTTCTTTTTAACCACGAGCAATAACCTGCTTGTGAAGGCGAGAAGGAGCCAGCCGCCCATATTTGCTTTTCCGGCATGTTTTTCCGTGCCTGTCCGGGTGGCAGGGTATTTTGCATAACTGGCAAGATATAGTATAATAATTGTGGAAGTTATACTATATATTTTACTTTTAAAGGTTGGTCCTGATGCGCTGCCCCTTTTGCAAGCATGAAGATACGAAAGTGCTGGATTCCCGTCCGGCCGAGGACGGTTGCGTGATTCGCCGCCGGCGGGAATGTACCCGGTGCGGACGGCGTTTTACCACCTACGAACGAATCGACGAAGCTCCGCTGATGGTGGTGAAAAAGGACGGCCGCCGTGAGCCCTTTGACCGGGGTAAGCTGCTGACCGGCCTTACCCTGGCCTGCCGGAAGCGGCCTGTTGCCGCTGCCCGCATCCACGAACTGGCGGATGAGGTGGAAAGGGAGCTGCGCACGCGGGCGGAGCTGGAAGTGGCCAGCCGGGATATCGGCGAACTGGTCATCGAAAAACTGCGCGCCCTGGACGAAGTGGCCTACGTCCGCTTTGCCTCGGTCTACCGGGAGTTTAAAGATGTCCACGGTTTCGTGCGGGAGATCGCAAAGCTGCTCAACCACCGGGCCGGCGGGCAGTAAACTCTAATCCCTATTTTCGGGTGAGTTCCTCATGGGAACATTTGTTCCCGCCATTAAATCATAAAAATCAGGCACAAAGGCAAAGAGGCAGGAGAGGCACAAAGTAAACTGAATATGCTCATGAAAATCGATAAAGCCTGGAATTCGCTTTGGCGATGACTATCCCGACGACTGACGACTATTTTCGAGGGAGGCGCTGGCTTTGTTTAAAGTAATCCGCAAACGGGACGGCCGGGAAGTGCCCTTTGACGAAACGAAAATCACCGACGCCATTTTCAAGGCAGCCCGCGCCGTGGGCGGTGAGGACCGCCAGACGGCCCTGGAATTGACCATCGAAGTGCTGAAAATGCTGAAAACTCGCTACAACGGGCAAGTCTTCGGCGTAGAGGACGTGCAGGACATTGTTGAAAAAGTGTTGATCGAGGCCGGCCACGCCCGAACGGCCAAAGCTTA
>DAISHP010000255.1:0-3771 GCA_036822475.1 Bacillota bacterium | reverse complement strand
TCCTCCGGACTGCCAGGATTACACCGGACGAATTTAAAAAATTACTGTGAGTCTTAAGAGCTGCCCCCGGTAAGAGCGTTAAGACCGGGGGCTTTTTACTGCAACCGCGCCCACAAACCCTTGCCCCGCCTGGGATAGCGGTTTCGGATTTTACTGCAATCTTACTGCAATGGGATGGAAAATGAACTACTTTAACGGCATTTTACTTACATTTCCAATTCCGCAAAGCCTTGATATTACTGCATTTTACCTTAACTTACCTTAACGGAAGAACACTTCCTCGACTTCCCAAGCTGAGGGCTGAGGGTTCGATCCCCTTCACCCACTCCAGTATTTTTTAAGACTATCCAGGGGATGAAAAATACCCGTTGAAAAAGCGGGTTTTTTTATTTTTGATTGAACTGCATTTCCCGATCTTCCCCCAGGACAATCAGAGCCGCGCCGGCAAAACTAACGGCGATTCCCGCCCAGCCCCAGAAGAGGATTTTCTCCCCCGGGCCAAGGCGCGGGGTTCTTGTATTTTTTGGTCGTTCCCCATATAATTTATTAAACAGTTCTTTTAAGGGGGTTTTTGGTCAATGGGCAAGCACATTAAAACAATCGCCAGGCCGGCTTTGCAGTCGACCATAAAAGGCCGCAGCTGCGGGGAATGTCAGACGTCGTGCCAGTCGGCCTGCAAGACTTCGATTACGGTGAGCAACCAGGTTTGCCTGAAAGAAAGCAAGCAGCATCGTTAAAAGGTATTCTTTGTTCCGGGGGAGTTGCCAGGGGAGCGTTACGTTCCCTCCATAAAGAATGAAATAGAGGCACAGAGGCACAAAGAAATTCGGGTATAGGCGACCAGGAATATTTACTTTGTGCCTTTGTGCCTGGGAAACTTTGTGCTTGATATTTTCGGAGGAGTTGCCCATGAGAACATTCGTTCCCACCATTAATAATGAAAATGAGGCGCTCAGGCAGGCATTTCCCCTTTGTGTCTTTGTGCCTGCTGCCTTTGTGCCTCTATTTTCTGAGGAGGTTTTTCATTCCAGGTAAGTTTCTCATGCAGCACAGGTTTATAGCTGATTCCCAATTCCTATTATCGGTGGGGGAAGATGATCCACAAGTTTATGGTTAACGGGGAAAGATTTGTCCTGGACGTGAACAGCGGCGCTTTGCACCTGGTGGACGGGCTGGTCTGGGACCTGCTGGACGAGGGTTATCCCCGCCGGACGCGGGCGGAGCTGGTTGCCCGGTGTGCTCCTGAATACCCGCCGGACGAGGCGGCCGAAGCCATTGCAGAAATAGATCGGCTGGTCGCGGAGGGGGCGCTTTTCAGCGAAGATTTGTTGAAAGGCTCCTGGGAGCCGCCGGAGGAGGAAATCGTCAAGGCCCTGTGCCTGCACCTGGCTCACGACTGCAACTTAAGCTGCCGTTACTGCTTCGGCGCCCAGGGCAGCTTTGCCGGGCCGCGCGGGCTGATGCCGTTGGAAGTCGGCCGGCGAGCGGTTGACTTTTTGCTGGCGTCCTGCGGACCGCGCCGGCACGTGGAGATTGATTTCTTCGGCGGGGAGCCGCTTTTGAATTTTTCCGTCCTTCGGGAGCTGGTGGTGTACGGCCGCGACCGGGCCGCCCGGCTCGGCAAGGAAATTAAATTTACGGTGACCACCAACGCTGTTTTGCTCACCAAAAAAATCGGGGACTACCTGGCCGAAAATCAAATCAGTGTTATTTTAAGCCTGGACGGGCGCCGGCCGGTACACGACCGGATGCGTGTTTTTCCCGGCGGGGACGGGTCTTACAACGTTGTGGTCAACAATATTTCCCGTTTTTTAGAGGCCCATCCGGAGGTAGATTATTATCTGCGAGGCACCTTCACGCGAGCGAACCTGGATTTTGCCGGCGACGTTTTGTACCTGGCGGACCTCGGTTTTGACAAAATATCGGTGGAGCCGGTGGTGGCTTCTCCGGAAGAAAGCTACGCCCTGCGGGAGGAAGACCTGCCACTGGTCTTTGCCGAATACGAGCGCCTCGCCGCAGAGCTGGTTTCCAGGGCAAGGCGGGGGCGCGAAATCGACTTTTACCATTTCAACCTCGACTTAGCGGGCGGCCCCTGTCTGCCCAAGCGCCTTTCGGGATGCGGCGCAGGCGGCGCATACCTGGCTGTCACCCCCCAGGGGGATCTTTATCCCTGCCACCAGTTTGTAGGGCGGCCGGACTACTGGCTGGGCGATGTCGACCGGGGTGTGGTCAGAAGCGATTTGCGGGCAATGTTCCGGTGCGCCCACATTTACAACAAGGAAGGCTGCAGCGAATGCTGGGCCAGGTTTTACTGCAGCGGCGGCTGCCACGCCAGCGCGCAGGCTTTTAACGGGGATATTCATCAGCCGTATAAATTAGCCTGCCGGCTTATGCAAAAACGGCTGGAGTGCGCCTTGTATTTCCAGGCTTTGAAAGCGCAAGGGTTTTCTCCCTTTGGGCCTTAATCCCCTTGTGCCTCTTCTTGATAATATTTCAACGTTTGCCCCAGGTTGGACGCCAGATCAATTAAATGCACGCAGGCGTTTCGCCCTCCTAAAAGGGCGGCGATTTCTTTTTTGCCGGGTGGCGGAGAAAAGGATTTCCCAACGAGATTGGCGGCTTCTACCATTCCTTCCCGGCAGACGTCGTCCGGTCCGCGCAACATGTGCGCCCGGGCGGAAACAACCGTCTTTGCGCTGCCGTCAAGTTCAAACACCAGACCCAACTCGTGAAAAGAATCGTGAAATGTCCCGGTTAAAATAAGCCCGGGAGAAAGATTTTCAGGTAAGGAATTATTTTCCGTAGAATACAACGTGTAGGAATGGTGACGGGAAAAAAGATTGCCGAACCTTTCCTGGTCGGCGATGTGCTCAAACCAGGTACGCTTTACTCGCTCCAGATTGCTGTAGTACCGGCAGGTGTTCCGGTACATTTCCCGCCAGTAGTCGTCGTACTCCTCCGCGGAGGAATAGCCCCGCTCCTTTGTTAAATAGGTTTCCGCCTGGATTACCGCCCGCACGTTTTCCGCCATCAAGTTGTGCTCCAGTTCGTTTTCCCACGGTATTTTGCGCAGTTCCCGGCCCGCGTCGAAATAGGCGATTACCCCCGCCATCTCCGGGATTTCCCGGCTCCTGCAAAATTTCCGGCCGCCGGGGGTCCGGTAGGTTTCCACGGCTGCTTTCCGGATGGCGAAGGAGTGGGGATCAACCAGCATTTGAACGGACATTTCCCGCCTTGTATCCAGATAATGGGTTTCCGCCCGGACGCCTTCCGGAAGTTTTTTCACGGTGCAAAACCACTGCCGGGTAAAGAGCGTCTTCATTCGCCAATCCGCCTTTCGGAAGTTTTTTGCATTTATGTCCAGTCTAACATCCAAAAACAGGTTTTTCAAGCCTGTCCAAACCGACATCTTCGTTTCCCGAAAAGATTGCCGGACGATTATTCCGAAAAAAAGTATTTTTAGGTCAAAAGCGCTCGAAAAAGGCAATAATCATTTCCTGAGTTGACATTTGTTTACTTTACGATTTAACTGATTGTATATTATAATTAGCTGACCCCACGTTCAATACCTGCCATTTCAGCCATTAAAAAGCAGGCAACCACCATAAAAGCATGAATATGGGGGGCTAGAATTGATTCCGGTAAACGGCAGATGCGACGAAACGGCCCAAGCCAAAAACTCTTCAGCGAGCTGGACAAATTCCAGCCCGATGACACTATTTTCTGAGGAGTTGCCCATGGGGAACGTTCGTTCCCACCATTAATAATGAA
>DAISHP010000254.1:0-3794 GCA_036822475.1 Bacillota bacterium | reverse complement strand
CGATATTGTGCAGGACTGGATTAATAAGGGGATCGAAAAAGGGATCGAAAAAGGGATCGAAAAAGGGGAGATTAAGGCTACCCGGAATGACATCCTTGACGTCCTCAGCGAACGTTTTGGAGTGGTCAAGAAGGGGATCAGCACCAGGCTGGCCGCCATTGACGACCCGGCGGTGCTGCGTTCCCTGCTCAGGAAGAGTGTAAAAGTAGAAAGCCTGGCGGAGTTTATCCGGCTGCTGGAGGAAGTAGAAAATTAAAGGGGCCGGTACGCGTACCGGGAAGCAAAGCGGGCGAGGAAAGAACCCGCCTTCTCCGGGAGTTGCAACAAAAGCCATTGAAATAACAGGGACAGTTGATGCTCAACGCCGGCTTGTCTTGGATGAACAGTTGCCTGTTGTTGGTCCGATACGGGTTCGCGTCATTATCCTGTTGCCTGAAGAAGCGGACATAGACGAGGTGGAGGGGCTTCGGGCGGCAGCTGCCAACCCGGCCTTTGATTTCCTGAAGGAGCCTGAAGAGGATATAGGTGTGAAAGAAGCGATGATGGTAATTCTTGGAGGGATGATGCCGCAAGACGATTCTTTCAGAGAGGACAATCTGAAAAAAGCCTATGGAGAGTACCATGTATAAGCCAACCAAAGAACAACAGAATCTCCTGCTTGATTTCCGGTTTGTAGGTGAAAACCTTTTTGCGAAAAATGTTCTCTACCGGGAAATTCGCCAGATTTGTGCCGAGTTTATCCAAAAGATAGACCACCCCCCCTGTCCTGCCCGGACAACGGCCGGCCGGCAAAACCGGAAATTTTAATGAAGGCCCTTGTTCTGCAGCGAAGATATAAATAACTATCAAGTGGTTATAAAAACAGACTAAAACCAAAGGAGGAAGATTATGGGACATCTGGCCAGCAAAAACGTCTACCGCAAGCTAGGGGAGAAAATAGACAACCTTACTATGAAAGCGCCCTGGAACGAGGCTTTTCACAAAATCGTGAAGGAACTTTACACGGAAGAAGAGGCAGATGTTGTGGTAAAGATGCCTTACGTGCTTTCTAACCTGGACAGAATCTCAAAAATAACCGGCTATGAGCGAACAAGGCTGAAAAACATCCTGGGAAACCTTGCAAATAAGGGTCTTGTCATAGATCTTTACATCGAGGGAGAATATTACTACAT
The DNA here is from genome assembly GCA_036822475.1 of Bacillota bacterium. GTDB lineage: Bacteria > Bacillota > Desulfotomaculia > Desulfotomaculales > Nap2-2B > JAIMBK01. Next base: position 2,622 of record DAISHP010000254.1, on the reverse strand, counting down.
GCCTTCCCCTATTGTGGTCGGAATCTTTGAATTTACCATGATGAGAACCGGGAGGAACCTCAACACAAAAGTCTGGGCCGAAATGTTTCACGCCTATATGGCCGGGAATGCTGACTTTTACGGTTCTAACTTCAAAAACGGTCAGAAAATATCTATCGCCAGGGCTGTTCCACACAGGGGTACGGTGGCGCAGGAAGATGTGGTGGAAATACTTCCTTACGAGAAAGCCGAGTCTATCGTGGCCAGCCATAACAAGTTTGCCATCGGGATTTGCTCGTGCAGGCATGAAAAGCTGCACAACGGCCTCAAGGATTGCGATGTGCCCCTGGAAACATGCTCCACCTTCGGCTATGGAGCCGACTACCTTATACGGCACAACATGGCTAGGGAAGTAAGCCGCGAAGAAATGCTGGAAAACCTGGAGCGTTCCAGGGAACTGGGACTTGTTTTCTCTGCCGATAGCGTGAGAAGGAATGTCACGTTTATCTGTTCCTGTTGTTCCTGCTGCTGCAATATCTTGCAGGGTATCAACAAGTTCGGTTACGTCAATGTTCTGATGACATCGAGTTTTATCGCCACTGTGGACACCGGTAAATGTGCGGGCTGTAGGAAGTGCGAGAAAGCCTGCCCGATTAACGCAATCAGCATGGTACCGGTGGAGCCTCCCCCAGAAGGGGAAAAGAAGAAGTATCAAGCAAAAGTCGACTCATCTATGTGCCTGGGCTGTGGCGTATGCGTGCTAAAATGCGAAAAGGATGCGCTAAAGCTAAAAAAAAGGAAGCAGAAAGTAATCCACCCGGAAACAGTTTTTGAACGCAATCTCTTGTCCTGCCTTGAGCGGGGAACTCTGCAAAACCAAATTTTTGATAACCCTCAGTCCATAACGCATAAGGCAATGCGGGGGGTTCTGGGCGGTTTCTTCAAGTTGCCTCCGGTAAAGAAAGTTCTGATGAGCAATATGCTCCGCTCGTCTTTTCTCGCTTTACTTGCTGGAGGCGCAAAGCTCCAGGGTAAGGGATGGCTGACCAAAATTTAAAACATACTAAAAGACAAAAGCCCTGACCATACTACTGTATTACCTTACAAACCGCAAAAAACCTTTCCCAAAAATTAACTTGATCACACTGTCAAAATCTAAAATTTAAATAATGTGTAAATCGTGCCAAAAATTAAGCTGCTAAAATCCCGGCAAGGGAGGGAATTACAGCAAGTTCACGAATCAAAAGAATCCTTCGGCCCAAAGGAGTCAAGTAGTTTTATTAAAAATACTGGTTAACCCCTGGGCGACTTTAATCCGGTAAATGGACTAAGTCAGTCAGCGCGTCGACAGGGTTGAGCAAAGTCTCGACCGGCTGGAACAGAGAATGGACAGGCTGGATCAAAAGATTGACCACATCGATCGAAAAATCGATCATTTGCGCGGTGAAATCAAGCAGGAATGAGCCGGGTGCAGTCTGCCTTGGGATCGCAGCCGTGAATGAGCACTTTTTTACCAAAGAAGTAGTTCATGGCGGCTGCCGTATTTTGCTGGGTGGTCGATTTACCAATGCCACCCTTGCCGTAGAAGGCGATTTTTCTGGTAATCAATTCATCCCTCCAGAATGAAAATATAAATGCCGGCTCCGGGTAAACGGCGGCCGGCAACTTTGCCTTAAAATGCTCCTGTGCTATCTGTTTTCAAAAATTAAAAGGCGCTCTTTAAGGAGGAGCAACTCTGCTCCTTTTGAGCGCCTTTGCTTTTTTAAGGTAAAAGCCCTTAACCATTTTTTTCCTTTTGTCAAGAGGTTTTTAAAAATAATTGGGCAGCTCCAGGTATTCATCCTTGCTGTTTGAAGAGGAATCGATGTGGCGATTCCTCCGTCTGATTAAATTGCGCTTTCTCCTTTTTCCCCGGTACGGATGCGGATGGCGTCGGCCACCGGGTAAACGAAAATTTTGCCGTCACCGATTTCTCCTGTCCGGGCCGCCTGGGCGATTAAATTCACTACCTGGTTCACGTCCTGGTCCCGGATAACAATCTCTACCTTCACTTTGGGCAGCAGGTTGATACTGTATTCGGCGCCCCGGTAGACTTCCGTGCGCCCTTTTTGCAGTCCGCAGCCGATTACCTGGGTGACGGTCATGCCGTGGATGCCGAATTTACCCAGGACGTCTTTAACTTCCTCCAGCTTGCCGGGACGCAAAATACACTCGATTTTGGTCACGCCAGAAACACCCCTTTCGAAATTTTATCAGTCAGTAATCAGGAAGAGCTTACCGAAGGCTTCTGAAGAGCAGGCGCAGTTGTTTCGCTATTTGCCATCCCCCGGCCTACCGGAGCACCGATCACCAGGTCCGCGTACCCGTCTTCGCCGTGCTGGGTAAGGTCTAAGCCTTGCTCTTCTTCGTCGGCACTGGCGCGTAGTTTGGTGAAGAGCCCGACGACTTTTAAAATGATGAAGGTGAAAATAATGGCGAAAACCCAGGTGCTGACTACACCGAGGAACTGAATCCAGAGCTGGCCGGGGTTGCCGAAAAACAGCCCGTCGGCGCCGGCGGAATTGACGGCGGTGGAGGCGAACAGACCGGTGGCCAGGGCGCCCCAGGTGCCGCCGATGCCGTGCACCCCGAAAACGTCCAGCG
>DAISHP010000253.1:0-3804 GCA_036822475.1 Bacillota bacterium | reverse complement strand
CAGTACTCCGCCTACCGGCAGCGGCGGCACGGGCGCCGGCTGCATTTGGCCTCCGGCGCTCAGCTGGTGGTTTTTGCCCAGAACCACGACCAGGTGGGCAACCGCGCACAGGGCGAGCGGTTAAGCGCGCTGACCTCCTTCGCCGGACTGAAGCTGGCCGCCGGCGTGGTGCTCCTTTCCCCTTTCCTCCCCCTTTTGTTTATGGGCGAGGAATACGGGGAAACAGCCCCTTTTCAGTACTTCACCAGCCACCAGGACCCCGCGCTGGCGGAAGCGGTGCGCCGGGGGCGGCGCAAAGAATTTGCCGCCTTTGCCTGGACGGGCGAGGTGCCCGACCCGCAGGACGAGGCCACCTTCCAGCGCTCCCGCCTCAACTATGCGTTGCGCCGGGAGGGGAGACACCGGGTCCTGCGGGAGTTTTACCGGGAGCTGCTCCGGCTGCGCCGGGAACTGCCGCTCCTGGCGGATTTGAATCCGGAGAACCGGGAAGCAATCGCTTTTGAACAACGGCGGGTGCTCTTCGTCCGGCGCTGGAGCGGCAGCATTGAGGTGTGCCTGGTCTTTTCCTTTAACCGGGAAGAAACAGCCATCACCCTGCCCGTGCCGGCCGGACGCTGGCAAAAACACCTCGACGCGGCCGAAAAGCGCTGGCTGGGCGGCGGCAGCACCGTCCCGGATACGCTTGTCTCCTCCGGGGAAGTTGCCCTTAACCTGAGCCCTTACGCGTGCCTTGTATTCGAGAGAATAGAAGCCGGAAAAGCCGAACCAGCAGAGGCAGTGGAAATAGGGGCTTCTCTTGACGCCAGCCCGGGGCTCATAATAAGCAAGCCAGACTACTAGCTTCGTCCAATGAGAGAAGCCGGAATTAAGCAATTTCCGAGTTGCCGGTGGGAACTCCCGTTCCATCGGTAAAGGATAAAAATAGTTATTAACAAGATAGTATCTACCCCTAATTCCTAATTCCCAATTCCTAATTCCAAGGAGGAATATTTTAATGGACCGTTACATCTGCATCCACGGCCACTTCTACCAGCCCCCCAGGGAAAACCCCTGGCTGGAAGACGTCGAACTCCAGGACACGGCCTACCCTTACCACGACTGGAACGCGCGCATTACCGCCGAATGTTACGAGCCCAACACCGCCTCGCGCATCCTGGACGGCGACGGCTGGATCAGAAAGATCCTCAACAACTACACCAGGATCAGCTTTAACTTCGGCCCCACGCTCCTCTCCTGGATGGAAAAAAATGAACCGGACGTTTACCGCGCCATCATCGAAGCCGACCGGGAAAGCAGCCGGAACTTTTCGGGGCACGGCTCGGCCCTGGCTCAGGCCTACAACCACATCATCATGCCGCTGGCCAACCGGCGCGATAAATATACCCAGGTGCTCTGGGGAATCCGGGATTTCGAGCACCGCTACGGCCGGCGGCCGGAGGGGATGTGGCTGCCGGAAACGGCGGTGGATCTGGAAACCCTGGACATCATGGCCGAACAGGGAATCCGGTTCACCATCCTGGTTCCCTACCAGGCCCGGCGGGTGCGCAAGATCGGCTCCGGCACCTGGCACGAGATCGGCCCCCGGGGCCTCGACACCACCATGCCCTACCAGGTGCACCTGCCTGAGTCGGGCCGGACGATCAACGTTTTCTTTTACAACATGGACATCTCCCGCGCCGTCGCCTTCGAAAAGCTTCTTTCCAACGGGGAGCGTTTCGCCAACCGGCTGCTCGGCGGCTTTAACAGTGAACGGCAGGCCGCGCAACTGGTGAATATTGCCACCGACGGTGAAACTTACGGTCACCACCACCGGCACGGGGATATGGCGCTGGCCTACGCTCTGCACTACATCGAGTCAAATAAATTGGCCAGGATTACCAACTACGCGGAGTTCCTGGAACGGCACCCGCCCACCCTGGAAGTGGAAATCAACGAAAACACCTCCTGGAGCTGCGCCCACGGCGTGGAACGATGGCGCAACAACTGCGGCTGCAACACCGGCCTGCGCCCGGGATGGAACCAGGCCTGGCGGGCCCCCTTGCGGAACGCCCTGAACTGGCTCCGAAACACCCTGGCGCCCCAGTACGAGGAAAAGGCGCGCCAGTACCTGAAAGATCCCTGGGCGGCCCGCAACGACTACATCGGGGTGATCCTCGACCGCTCCCCGGAAAGCCTGCACCGCTTCCTGGAAAAACACGCCCACCGGGAGCCTGGCCGGGAGGAAGAGATCACAATCTGGAAACTGTTGGAGATGCAGCGGCACGCCATGCTGATGTTCACCAGTTGCGGCTGGTTTTTCGACGAAATTTCGGGGATCGAAACGGTCCAGGTGCTCCAGTACGCCGGGCGCGTCATCCAGCTGGCCCGGGAAGTGCTCCAAATTGATCTCGAGCCCCGCTTCCTCGAAATGCTGGCGCAGGCGAAGAGCAATCTCGCCGAACATAAAGACGGCGCCAACATTTACGGGAAGTTCGTCAAGCCGGCGATGGTGGACCTGCTTAAAGTGGGCGCCCATTACGCCATCTGCTCGCTGTTTGAGACGTACGACGAACAATCCCGGATTTACTGCTACGCCGTCCACCGGGAAGAAAGCCGGAACAGCCTGGCCGGGGCGGCCAGGCTGACGGTGGGCCGGGCGCGGGTTACCTCCGAAATCACGCGGGAATCGGCCGACTTGAGCTACGGCGTGGTCAACTTCGGCAACCACAACGTGACCGCCGGGGTTCGGGTCTACCAGGGCGAAGAAGCCTACCAGGAGATGGCCCGGGAAGTCACCGGCGCCTTTGACCGGGCTGAATTTTCGGAGGTCATCCGTCTTCTGGACCAATTTTTCGAAGGAGCCACTTATACGCTCAAACAGCTTTTCCGGGATAAACAACGAATGGTGCTGGACCAGATTCTCGACACCACCCTGACGCAGGTGGCGGAGGATTACCGGCGGATTTACGAGCGCCACGCACCGCTGATGCGCTTCTTGAAGGAGCTGAACATCCCCCAGCCCAAGGCGCTGTACACCGCGGCCGAGTTTGTTTTGAACACCAGCCTGCGCCGGGCCTTTGCCGAAGAAACGCTGGACCTGGAACACATCCGGGCGCTGCTGGAGGAAGCGGAAATGTCTAAAATTCCGCTGGACGGCGCCGGCCTGGCGTACACGCTGCAACAGACTCTAGAAAAAATGGCGGAGCGGCTGCGCGACCAGCCCGGCGACTATTCCCTGCTGGCGCACCTGGACGAGGTAATCGGGCTGGTGCGCACGCTGCCGTTCGAGGTGGACCTGTGGAAGGTGCAAAACATCTACTATGGACTTTTGCAAACGGTCTATCCGGAGACATCAAAAAAGGCCGCACAGGAGGACGGGGAGGCCCGGACGTGGGTGGAACGCTTCAACGCCCTCGGCGATAAGCTGCGGATGCGCAGGGGCAAGTAGGTCGTTGGTCGATGGTCGTTGGTCGTCGGTCGTCAGAGATAAAAAAACGAAAATGCAACGTTTTTCTATTGTACTTCTCCGGAGTAAATCACCGATGAGCAACGACTTATAATCAATTTGCCGGTATCTGTGCTACGCGCATTTTGCAGTGATGCTTGGTTCGTTCCGAACCAAGCCGATGTTTCGTCAGCCCAGAGCTCTTAAGCGGCGGCAAACGAACGGCGGGCAAAGGGGAATTTTCAGGGGGGAATTAGGGGTTGGATGCTCTTCATGTGGATGACTATTTTCACCGGAGGGAATTCGTGTCCCGATGAACAACTACCCGCTTGCTCCCGCCGTCACCTACCGGCTTCAGTTCAACCAGAAGTTCCGTTTTG
>DAISHP010000252.1:0-3804 GCA_036822475.1 Bacillota bacterium | reverse complement strand
AGTTCGGCTTTGATTTCATTAGGGCTCATCCCTTTAGGCAATTTACTCGCTCCTTTCCGACGTAACTTAGATTTATAATAATGTCTCTTGGCGTAATTTGTCAACTTCGATTTATTCTGAGGTGAAATAATTGTCAACCATTGGCGAGCGTTTAAGGCAAGTACGTCAGGAACTGGGCCTGACGCAAACCCAACTGGCCCGCAAAGCAGGCATCCGCCCCCAGCACATTAACGGCATCGAACGGGGTGCAAAGATCCCCTCTGACCAGTTGATCAAAAATCTCAGCCGGGAACTGGGAATCCGGGAAGAATGGCTGCGCGACGGCCGGGAGCCGGTTTTTGTTCCGGTGGAAGAAGAGCTGTTGAAAATAATTGCCCGCTACGGCAGGCGGGCCTTGCTTGAACAGTGTATTAAGCTGGCGCGGGAAGAAGGCGATCTTTATCTGCAGAACCAGTTAAAAGAATCGCTGGACGGCTTGAGCCTTTCCGTCCTCTACCGCATGGTGCAGTTCCTGATCGAAACCTATACCCACGCGGACCAAAAAACCCGGCACTGGATGGAAGTCCAGTTTGAAAGAGCTTTCCCTGAGTTCAAGGAAACCCTCCAAAAACAAAACTACCCGTTTATTTCCAGCGAAAGGTAGGGAAAATAGCAAAAAGATCAGGCACAAAGCATACAGGTACAAAAAAAAGTCACCAGATAAAAAGAAGTCTTTGTACCCTTACCCTTTTGTTTCCCCGTGCGCCTTTTTACCTCTGCGCCTTTAACCCTTTCGTTTCTCGGTCCCTTAGTGCCTTTGTGCCTATGCTTTTTATGTTCCCCGGGGCTCAAGTATTTCCCGCGCTTCCGGCTTTTAGCCGGTGCAGAAAGTCTTTGAGATTGCCGAGGTAATGATCGGGTTCGGAGGGAGGAACCCGGGTCTTCAGGCGAATTTCAAACCCGTCCGCGGTACTGAATTTGACCCGGTTTTGATATTCTTTGCCGATGGCAACCAGGATTTCGCCGTTAAGCGGGTGTTCCGGATGAAATTGCAGGCGGTAGCCGCCGTCCTGCCCAACGATGCTTTTGATCCCCAGGCGGCCGGCCAGCGCCCGCAATTGTGCGACCGCCAGCAGGTGCCGGGTGGACGCAGGTAAATCGCCAAAGCGATCCAGCAGTTCATCCGCCAGGTCGACGATTTCCTCTTCCTCGCGTGCGGCAGCGAGCCGGCGGTAAATATCCACTTTCTGATTTGGATCGGGGACGTAGCTGTCCGGAATATAGGCCTCTACCGGCAATTCCACCGTGGTTTCCGGCGGCCGGTGAACGGGCTCTCCTTTCGCCTCCTGGACGGCCTCGGCGAGCAGCCGGCAGTAAAGATCAAAGCCGACCGCGGCGATGTGCCCGTGCTGCTCCGGCCCCAGCAAATTGCCCGCCCCCCGGATTTCCAGGTCGCGCATGGCGATTTTATAACCGGAGCCAAACTCCGTAAATTCCCGGATCGCCGCCAGCCTTTTTTCGGCCAGTTCGGAGAGCACCTGATCGCGGCGAAAAGTAAAGTAGGCGTAGGCCAGCCGGTTGGACCGGCCAACGCGCCCGCGAAGCTGATAAAGTTGCGCCAGGCCCAGGTTCTGGGCATCTTTAACAATTAAGGTGTTCACGTTGGGAATATCCAGCCCGTTTTCAATAATTGTCGTACAGACCAGAATATCGTACAGACCCTCTACGAAATCCATCATCACCTGCTCTAAATCATCTTCGCGCATCTGCCCGTGGGCAATGGCGAGGCGCGCCTCCGGGACCAGCCCTTGCAGCCAGGCGGCAACGCGATCCAGGTCGATCACCCGGTTGTAGACAAAAAACACCTGACCGCCCCGCTCCAGTTCCCTGCGGATCGCTTCCCGGATCAGTACGGGGTCCTCCTCCAAAACGTACGTCTGCACGGGAAAGCGGTTTTCCGGCGGCGTTTCCAAAAGGCTGGTATCCCGCACCCCGATCAGGGACATGTGGAGCGTCCGGGGGATTGGCGTGGCGGTAAGCGTTAAAACGTCGACGTCCTGTCTTAATTGTTTGAGCCTTTCCTTATGGGCCACGCCGAAACGCTGTTCTTCATCCACCACCACCAGGCCCAGATCTTTAAAGGTTACATCTTCCTGAACCAGCCGGTGGGTGCCGATGACAATATCCACCTTCCCTTCCCGGATGCCGGCAATTACCTGGCGCTGCTCCTTAGGTGAACGAAACCGGCTGAGCATTTCGACAATCACCGGAAATCCGGCGAAGCGCTCCCGAAAAGTAAGAAAATGCTGCTGGGCGAGAATCGTGGTCGGCACCAAAACGGCCACCTGCTTTCCCTCCACCACCGCCTTGAACGCCGCCCGGAGGGCAATTTCTGTTTTCCCGTAGCCGACGTCGCCGCAAAGCAGGCGATCCATGGGGCGGGGGCGCTCCATATCCGCTTTGACCTCCTCAATTGCCCGCAACTGGTCGGGAGTTTCTTCGTAAGGGAAATTAGCCTCAAACTCCTTCTGCCAGACGGTATCCGGCGCAAAGGCATGGCCGGGCAGCTTCTGCCTGGCCGCGTACAGCGCCAGCAATTCGTCGGCCATTTCCCGCACCGCTTCTTTTACCCGGCCCTTGACGCGGGACCACTCATTCCCTCCGAGGCGCGACAATTTGGGCGCCGCTCCTTCGGCCCCCAGATATTTTTGGATCAGCCCGATCTGGTCGGTGGGAACGTAAAGCTTATCTTCACCTGCATACTGGATCAACAGGTAGTCCTTCTGGACACCCCCGATGGAGAGGGAGACCACCCCCTGGTAGCGGCCGATGCCGTGATTAACGTGGACAACGTAATCCCCGGCCTTTAAATCCGCAAAGGGAACGGTTTGCTTCACCTTCCGGTAGCGTTCGCGCCGGGGGCTGCGCAATTCGCCGTAAATTTCGTTCTCCGTAATAATCGCCAGCTTGCCGGAAACCAGCTCAAAACCGTTGGCCAGCCGGCCCAGGGAAACAATCACATTCCCCGGGCGCACTTCCCGGACCAGGGGGTGTACGTAAAATGCGTCAATTTGCGCGTCGCGCAGGTATTCCTGAAGCTGGCGGGCGCGCTCCGCGGTATTCACCAGCAAAACAACTGCGTAGCCCATTTTTTTATAATGCCGGACTGCCCCGGCCAGCATATCCGGGCGACCCAGGAAGGTCTGCATCCCCCGGGTGGCAAAATTAACCACGTTCTCCGGATAAACGCCCTTCGGCTGCCTGGGTAAAAGGGAGACGTAAACAACCCTCTGGTGAGCCAGCCCGGCGCTTAAACGGGACCAGTCCACGTAATTATTAAACTGTCCGGGCAGAATTTTCCCTGTCGCCAAAAGGTCGGCCCAGGTCTGTTCGCGCTCTTTCTGAATGCTTTCCACGATTTCCTTTACCCGGATTGGATCATTGACCACAACGATGCTTTGCGGGGGCAGGTAATCGAGCAAAGTGTACGGCCGGGAATAAAAATAGGGTAAAAACTGCTCCCATTCTACCGAAAACCCGCCCGCGGCAAGCTGGCTGATGATGTTTTGGGCAAGCTCCGCCTGCCGCGCTTTTACCTCGGCCGAGGCAGCCCGGGTAATTTTTTTCAGCTGGCTTTTATATTCCGTTTCCAACATTTCCAGGGCCCGCATCCGGACTTCGTCGTTTACAATCAACTCGGTAGCCGGACCAAAAGAAACGGAATTGACGTTCTGCTCCGAACGCTGGGATTCGGGATCAAAAAAACGAATGGAGTCTACCTCATCGTCAAAAAATTCAATCCGGACCGGGCGCTCAAAGGTTACC
>DAISHP010000251.1:0-3808 GCA_036822475.1 Bacillota bacterium | reverse complement strand
CAGCACCAGGAACTTCATCGATGTGCCCTTGACGGATTTTTAGGCCCGCCTTCAAAAAAGGCCTCTCCGACTAGGATACTGCGTCACTTACCGGCCCGAAGATAAGCTTTTTTAGCAAGATATTATAACATGACATGCCGGAGGAAGCAAACAACTTCCCGGTCTAAAAAAGGTGCTGCGGGCTGAACGTTTGCTGATTGCGAACATTTTAATAATTAAGCAGATGAAAGGTTCTGCCTGCAGGTTAAAGCTCGTGTTTTCTTGAATTTTAAAAATCTCTGGTGATCACAAATCTGGCCAGCTCACGCAAAAAGTCAGCCCGGCGGTCGAAGTTTTCTAAGGCGCGGACGGCGGCGGCAACTGCCTGCCGGGCCTTTTCCTTCGCTCTCTCCAGACCGAAAAGGCCCGGGTAGGTCGCCTTTTTATTCCTTTTATCGCTGCCTGCCGGCTTGCCCAGTCTGAACTGATCGCCTTCTACATCTAAAATGTCGTCTTTAATTTGAAAAGCCAGGCCCAGGCATTCGGCGTATTTGGTCAGGGAGCGAAGCACTTCTTCGCCGGCGCCCGCCAGAATGGCGCCGGAACGCACCGCCGCCCGGTAAAGCGCGCCCGTCTTGTGGCGGTGAATGTACTCCAGGGTAGCCGGATCGATCTCTTGAGCGGCAAACAGGAGATCGGCCACCTGCCCGCCGATCATCCCCCTCGTTCCGGCGGCGCCGGCAATTTCCGCGACGACGCGGAGAACCCGCACGGAATCAGCCGGATCATCCGGAAAGTTTTTGGCCATCAGCTCAAAAGCCAGGGTAAGCAGGGCATCCCCCGCCAGAATGGCGATTGCTTCTCCAAACATCCGGTGGCTGGCCGGTTTTCCGCGCCGGAAATCGTCGTTGTCCATGGCCGGCAGGTCGTCGTGAATTAAAGAATAGGTGTGGATGAGCTCGATGGCGCAGGCTGCCGGCAGAACGCGGGCGGGTTCGCCGCCAGCCGCCTCGGCCGCCGCCATGGTCAGCACGGGGCGCAGCCGCTTTCCGCCGGCAAAGACGCTATAACGCATGGCTTCGTGGATCACCGGGGGGTAAACTTCCGGGGGAGGAAGGTAACGCTCCAGGGCTTCGTCAATGACGCCGGCTCTGATTTTTAATTCGGTCAGAAAATCCATTTTGCCTCCCCTTTTGGTGCTCAGGCGTTTAAATCCGGCGGGGAAATTTCTTTTAAGAATAGATTTCCCTTTGCGTCGGTCATTAAGATGGAAATTTTTTGTTCGGCCTCCTCCAGCTGGCGGTGGCAGAACTGCGCCAGGGAAACCCCCTCGCCAAAAAGCTCCAGGGCTTTATCCAGGGGTATTTTTCCGTTTTCCAGTTCTTTTACCACAGCCTCCAGCCTGGCCAGCGCTTCTTCGAAAGTCTGGACTTTTTCCATGATCACCCGTTCTCCTTCAAAGCAACAATTAACTACTCAATCCAGATTTATTCCCAACCCTGAAAATATCAGGCCCAAAGTTTCCCAGGCACAAAGGCACAGAGTAAAATAATTCCGGCGCTTTATGCATATCCCTCTGTGCCTTAAGTGCTTAGTGCCTCGGAGTGCGCCTGCTGTGAAAAATCGTTAATTTTCATCCTTTTGCTGGTGCTGCGTTAGCAGCATGAGGGTCTAATGCTGCTTTAGCGGCATGGATGTCTATTTCCTAATCCCTATTCCCTAATCCCTATCCTCCTCTTTTAACGCTGCTCCGTTCAAATAATGAAAAAGGCGTCCCTGAAAGGTATCCAGCTCTTCCAGGCGTTTTTCAATTTTTTGTTTGACCAGCCACCAGCTTACCCCCCAGTTCGAGAAAAGCACCTGGTTATAGGGCCCCCTGCCTACCAGGCGCTGAATGACAATTGCCGGATCCAGGTACTCCAGAAAAGTAACTACCCGGTTTACATAATCCTCCAGGGGGATTACATGAAAGTCCCCCCGCTGGTACATCTCCCCCAGCACAGTGCCTTTGACTATATAAAGAGAGTGCAATTTTACATAATGCACTCCCAGGGCGGAAAGAACCTTGGCGTTTTCTACGACGTCAATTTCCTCGTCCCAGGGCAGATTTAAAATGAGGTGAACGCAAATTTCAAAGCCGCTGGCCTTAATCCTGGAGACCGCGTCGATAAACTCGGCCAGCGTGTGGCCGCGGTTGATCTTTTTTAACGTCCGGTAATTCACCGTTTGCAGGCCCAGTTCAAGATCGACGGCAATCCCCCTTTGCGCTTTGACTTCCGCCAAAAAATCCAGGTAGCGATCATTTACGCAGTCCGGGCGGGTCGAAATCGAGATGCCAACGATGTCCTCTCCCTGGAGGGCGGCCAAAATGTTTTCCCGGAACCGGTCAAAGGGCAGGTAAGTATTGGTGAAAGCCTGGAAATAAACGATAAATTTTCTCGCCTTATAGCGTTTCCGGTAGTAGTTCCGGTTTTGTTGAATTTGTTCCACGATGGGGAGCGTGTTGGGCAGGCACTCAAACCCCGCCCCCGCCTCGTCGCAGTAAATGCACCCGCCGGTTCCCAGCCGGCCGTCCCGGTTCGGGCACGTGCCGGGCAAATTCACCGGCAGCTTGTATACTTTCTCGCCGAATTTCCGCACCAGGTGGGCGGAGTAAACGTTGTAGCGAGGAGCATGATTGGCCATCGCAAAGGCTCCCTACATCTAATCCCTGCCTTTAATCACGGCCAGCGGGCGCAGGCGCGCCACTTTTCTGGTAATGTCCAGGGAGGCCAGCGTATCCACCACTTCTTCGATGTCCTTATAGGCGGGCGGGGCCTCATCCACCAGTTCTTTGTAGTTGCGGCTGTTGTAGAGCACCTCGCCCATGCTTTCTTCAAACTGCTCTTTGGTAATGGTTTTCGCGGCGGCGTTCCGGGAAAGGGTTCTTCCCGCCCCGTGGTTGACCGAAAAGAAAGTTTCCTTTGCTTTCGGCGTGCCCACCAGCACGTAAGAGGCCGTTCCCATGCTGCCCGGGATGAGCGCCGGATGGCCGGTGCGGGCGAATGCCGGGGGATTGTCGGGGTGGCCGGCGGGCAGGGCCCTGGTGGCACCCTTGCGGTGCACCAAAAGGCGCGACCCGCGGTGGTCTTCCCACTTGGCGATGTTGTGGGCCACATCGTAAACAAGGCGCATGCCCAATGAACGGGGCGATTCGCCCAGAACGTCGGAAAAGGCCTGGATAATGTCGTGCATGATGATCTGCCGGTTGGAAAAGGCAAAGTTGACCGCGCAGGCCATCGCTGCGTAATAATCTTTTCCTTCCCGGGAGTTGACGGGGGCGCAGGCCAGCCCCTTGCTGGGCAGGTTTAAGCCGTATTTTTCCGCGGCCTGGAGCAGGCTTTTGGAATAGTCGGTGCAGATCTGGTGGCCGAAACCGCGGCTGCCGGTATGGATCATTACCGTCAGCTGGCCCCGGAAAATACCGAAAGCATCGGCCAAAGCCTGGTCATAAACTTCGGTGACTTCCTGGATCTCGATAAAGTGATTGCCGCCGCCGAGCGTGCCCAGTTGACCCGCGCCTCTGGCGACGGCTTCGCGGCTTACCGCGCCCAGGTCCGCTCCGGCCAGAAAGCCGTTTTCTTCGATATATTCCAGATCCCGGCTTTCGCCAAAGCCCTGTTCAATAACCCCCTTTACGCCGGTATGCACCACCCGTTCGAAGATTTCCCGGGTAATTCCCTTGTGGCGCCCTTTTTTGCCTATTCCCGTAGGCACGTATTCCTCAATTTTTTTCATGATCTGCCGCAGCACCGGCCGGTCGAAGGCGCGGGCCGGCAGGTCGCTCCGG
>DAISHP010000250.1:0-3833 GCA_036822475.1 Bacillota bacterium | reverse complement strand
AACAAGAAATGTTGCCCGGCACCCACTGGCAGGTGATCTGCGTGGGCCGCAAAGGGCGGGACTTTTTCCGGCGCCGCGGCTACCCCCTCGCCGGCGAATACGTCCGGCTGGGCGAAACCATTCGTTTTCCCCAGGCCCGGGAAATAGCGCGCACCGTAGCCCAAAAATACGCGGCTGGGGAATTTGACGCCGTCTACCTGGTTTACAGTGAATTTGTCAACGTCCTGGTACAGCGGCCTACGGTGGTGCGTCTGCTGCCGGTAGAGCCCCCCCAGGAAGGCGACAAGGGGTATATCGATTACATTTTTGAACCTTCGGCGGAAGAAGTGCTCAAAGAGCTGTTGCCGTTGTACGTGGAAAATACCGTTTTTTACGCGCTTCTGGAATCCAAGGCCAGCGAGCACAGCGCGCGGATGACGGCCATGGACAACGCTACCAAGAATGCCGGGGAAATGATCGATAAATTGACGCTGGCGATGAACCGTGCCCGGCAGACGGCCATTACCAAAGAAATTCTGGAAGTCGTCAGCGGCGCGGCAGCTCTCGAATAAGGCGAGACGACTGAAAGGGGTGTAGATCACGCAATGAACAATGTTGGTGAGGTAGTGCAGGTAATCGGCGTGGTGGTGGACGTGCGTTTCCCCCCGGGCCAGGTCCCTGATATTTACAATGCGCTGAAAATAGAGCGGGAAGGCGCCGATGAGCTGATTCTGGAAGTGGCCCAGCACCTGGGTAACAACGCCGTGCGGACGGTGGCCATGTCCTCCACCGACGGTTTAAAACGCGGAACAAAGGTTATTGATACCGGAAAGCCCATCACTGTTCCGGTGGGCCGGGCCGTCCTGGGCCGGCTGGTGGACGTTCTGGGCAAGCCGATCGACGGCAAAGGAGAAATTGTCAGCGATCATTATTACCCCATCCACCGCCCTGCTCCGTCCGTGGCCGATCAATCCACCCGGGCCGAGCAGCTGGAAACCGGTCTGAAGGTAATCGACCTGCTGGTACCCTTCCTGAAGGGCGGCAAGATCGCCATGTTCGGCGGCGCCGGTGTGGGCAAGACGGTCATCGTGATGGAGTTAATCAACAACATTGCCAAGCAGCACGGCGGCATTTCCGTGTTTGCCGGGGTGGGTGAGCGGACCCGCGAGGGCAACGACCTCTACCTGGAAATGACGGAAGCCGGCGTTCTGGACAAGACCATCATGGTCTTTGGCCAGATGAACGAGCCGCCGGGGTGCCGCCTGCGGGTGGGCCTGACAGGCCTGTGCATGGCCGAGTACTTCCGGGATGAAGAGGGCGCCGACACGCTGCTGTTTATCGACAATATCTTCCGCTTCACCCAGGCCGGTTCGGAGGTTTCCGCGCTGTTGGGCCGGATGCCGTCGGCCGTGGGTTACCAGCCCACCCTGGCCACCGAAATGGGTCACCTGCAGGAGCGGATTACCTCCACGCGGAAAGGTTCCGTTACCTCCGTGCAGGCTGTATACGTGCCGGCCGACGACCTGACCGACCCGGCGCCGGCGACCACCTTCGCCCACCTGGACGCCACCGTGGTGCTTTCCCGGCAGATTGCCGAGCTGGGGCTTTACCCGGCGGTGGATCCGCTGGATTCCACTTCCCGCATCTTAGACCCGCACGTGTTGGGCGAGGAGCATTACCAGGTGGCCCGCGGCGTCCAGAAGGTGCTGCAGCGTTACAAGGAACTGCAGGACATCATCGCCATCCTGGGCATGGAAGAGTTGTCGGACGAAGATAAACTGATCGTGGCCCGGGCCAGAAAACTGCAGCGCTACCTGTCGCAGCCCTTCCACGTGGCGGAGGCTTTTACCGGCATGCCCGGAGTTTACGTTCCGTTGAAGGAGACGATCCGGGGCTTTAAAGAAATTCTGGAAGGGAAGCACGACGAGCTGCCGGAGGAAGCCTTCTACATGGTGGGCGTGATTGAAGACGCCGTGGAGAAAGGTAAGCGCCTGCTCGAAGGAAGTGCATAAGCATGGCGGAAAAAACGCAGCGCCTGGAGATCATTACCCCGGAGCGAAAAGTCTACAGCGAAGACATTCGCTACGTGATTGTGCCCGGCACCGAGGGCGAGCTGGGCTTTTTGCCCGACCACGCGCCGCTGGTGAGCACTTTAAATATCGGACTGGTCCGGGTGTACCGGGAAGGCGGCGATAAGCCCTTGAAAATTGCCGTGGCCGGCGGTTTTGTCGAGGTCAAGAACAGCCGGGTGACCATCCTTACCCGGGCCGCCGAGCGCGAAGAAGAGATTGACCGCGCCCGGGCGGAAGCCGCCCGCGAGCGCGCCCAGGCCCGGCTGGCGGCCAAAACGCCGGACATCGACGTGGCCCGGGCGGAAGCCGCCCTAAAGCGGGCTTTAAACCGCCTCAAAGCGCTGGAAGAGGTTTAGGATTGCCCGGAAGCGGCGGACGCAAACCGAAAAACATGAGCAAAATCGTCCAGAAAACTTCCATCTCTTTCGGTGGGAGGTGAATGGACGAATTTTTTTACTTGATTGCCTCCGGAGGTGCAGCTCGAAGCCCTTCCGTACCTGCTTAATATCGCGCGCAAGCCCACGCTGGGGCAACGTTTGAAAAACATAACCTCAGCGACTGCTCTAAAGTTTGATCATTATAAAAGGCGGATTGTGATAGCGGGAAAGTAAGCATTTGGGGTATTGGGTAGAGGGGTGAGTTGGCGGTTTATAAGGATGCCTTCAGGCGCAGGAGCGGCAAATGACGTAAAGACGGTATTTCTGGTAATTAATGGGTAAATACTATGAATAAATATTACATCAAGGGGATGATTTCAATCCGTAATTTATTCATAGGATTTACCCTTATTTTAATCGCAGTTTTACTGGCCTTGCCGTACCTTCCGCACAGGTTTTCTTCCGTCCGGATGAAGGAGGAGCAAACAGTTGTTCGCCTTTATGTCCACAGCACCGGGGAAATCGTCCGGCTGCCCCTGGAGGATTACGTCACCGGGGTGGTGGCTGCCGAGATGCCGGCGGAATTTCCGGCCGAGGCGCTAAAGGCCCAGGCCGTGGCCGCCCGCACCTACATTTTAAAGCGCCTCAAAGCAGGCGGCGTGGCCAATTCCGGACACCCCGGAGCCGACGTTTGCGACGACCACCGGCATGGTCAGGCCTGGATTTCCCGGGAAGAAATGAAAAAGCGCTGGGGGACTTTCAATTATTACCGGTACTATTACAAAATCCGCCAGGCCGTGGACGACACGCGCGGGTTGGTGATCACCTACGAAGGGCAGCTGATCGACCCCATTTATCATTCTTCGTGCGGCGGGAAAGGGACGGAAAATTCTGGCGAGGTGTGGAAGGTGAACGTTCCTTATTTAAAGGGAGTGCCCTGCCCCTACTGCGCCGACCCGCAGCCCGTGCGGGTGGCCGCGATCCCGCTGGAACAGGCCAACCGGGCACTGAAAACCAATCTTGCCGTGGTTCCCGTGTCTGGAGGCGGGCGAAAAGGTTCGCCGGCTTCGGTCATGCAGGTGCTGGAATACACCGGCGCCGGGCGCCCGAAGACGGTGCAACTGGGCGAGAAAACCTACGCGGCCACTGTGGTGCGCGATCTGCTGGACCTTCGTTCGGCCGATTTCACCTTGAAGGTTAACGGTGACCAGGTGGAAGTAACCACCCGCGGCTACGGCCACGCCGTGGGCCTGTGCCAGTACGGGGCGAAAGGGTTCGCGCAACACGGGTACGACTTTAAACAGATTTTAAAGCACTACTACACCGGGGTAGAGATCACCAGGTTGGGCAAGTAGCTGTAAAATAATTGTGGGTGGTCACCAGTAATCTCCAGGGAGAAAAAGAA
>DAISHP010000249.1:0-3838 GCA_036822475.1 Bacillota bacterium | reverse complement strand
TATTGCCTTCTGCTTCAATTTTTTTTCCCATTTGTAAATTAAAATCCCTTAATTCCGCGTCAAACTCAGGCAATAGGACAATTTCCGCCCCTGCCGGGATCTTTTCTTCCAATTCTGGATGTTCAAATAAATATCTGCTAAACTCCGTGCTTAATTCAATATTTTTTTCGATCATTTCTTTTTCTTTACTCATCAAGCTCACTCCATTAGAAATCTTTTTTATACATCTCCCAGTTTGCTTTTAAATCACTCTCCGCAAAAGCAAGGGCACTATTATAATCATGAACAAAAAGAGGCGTTTTGATAACTTCCCCTTTTCTGGTAAACAAATCACGGTGGGCAAACCCGTGTGCCGTATCATATCTTACCACAGGATGCCATTTATTTTCAATCATTGTTTCATATTGGACAGAAAAAAAGATAACCTTTCTCTTTTCCCGAATATGTCTGTGTCTGTACCTATCGTCTGTTCCCAGCCTTAGAACATATTCAATTTCTTGCATCATCCATCCACCAGAATTATTTTTGGACTTGCTGGTATAAGGCTGCACCCGGGGGGTGGGGGCGAGCAGGGGGGTGTCTTTCCACAGGCGCTTTTCTTCATCGCCCAAACCAGCCACGCAACCCTTGATCAAGGCCGGTATTTGCAGTGCCTCTTCAAGGTAGCGCCAGGCAGCCTCCTTGTTGCCGGCGGCCAGTACTTTTTGCCCGGCCAGAGAACAGACGTTAGCCAGCGTTTCGTCATTTCTAATTCTCCACGCTTCTACAAAATTCCTGTCTGCCGAAGTAAAAAAGGTGGTAATTTATGTTAGCCATCGTGCTCCCTCTGGCGGAGCCGGCCCCCGTTTACGTTTGATTACCGCTGGCTTTTCAGCAAATTCTTCAGCCGCCGGCCGAATTCCTCTCTTCTTTCCTGCCTTCAGGGGGGATAAGGAAATCAATTAATCTGTGGGTCAGGTCCTCGTGGTGGGTGACAATGAAAAGCAGCCCGGCGCGGAAAGTTCGGATTGAAAATTGAGGTTTTCTGCACCGTAAGCTGCCGGTATCTCGTGGTGGCAAGCATCCGGGGCGCGGAATCCCTTTTGACCTGGCAGCGGTCTTCCCCAAAGGTAGGGATTTTCACTTCCGGGTGCTCGGCCAAAATTGCCCGGACGCTTTCCTCGTCCCGATAGAGAACATCATAGACATCGTCGTCATGGTTGATAAATTCCACGATTACTCAAATAGTCAACTAGCAGGTGATGCGGGCATCAACACTAAAACCTATTTCGGGAATTTGGACGGTCCCAAGATATTCTGCAGTTGCTATTATTGCCCCGTCAGCTACTTCCCAATCTGTAATAAATGGTGGAAAACCAGGCTTTTCCGTATACTCTTCAGGTACTACGAGAGCGACGAAAGTGATCAGGGATTCGGGTTTGCCCAGTTCACGCAGGATCAGGCGGACGATTTCGATGTTTTTTCTTTCGTTGTGGCCGCCGATGTACCAAAAAACAAGAGAGAGGCTAGCAGCCTCTCTCTCCGGGCCGTTTTAGGCAGGACCGCCTGTCCCTGCATCTCTTGTGACCTCTTGCGAGGTGCGTGGGGGGCGGATTTGCCCACCTCTAAAGCGGCTTAGCAAAATTATAAAATATTTTACTCTTTTTTCCAAATCAATCTTTCCGACATTATATCCTTTTCTATCTCCTTATATCTTGCATATCGAAAAGATTGTATCGAGTTCTTATATTCGGGTGGTTCCTTGTCGGTTTTCAGCAACACAGCAATTCTCAAGTAACGATCGCCTTTTCTGCTTTTTTCCACAGGACCATAGTAAAATATAATCGTTTGTTTATCGCGTTTGTTCCGGCAAACGTACAAGGGACTTTGGATTGCATCGGTAAGCAACTGATAGTATTCGAGAGGAAGTTCACTATGGTGCTTTTTATTTTTCTGTAACCTTTCCCCCGTTAATATAACCTCCATCGTTGTACCAAATCCCAAAAGAGCAAAAACTTCTTCGGGAATAGATCCAACGAATTGAGTCACCGAAGAATCGGTATTAATACCGCTCATTCTCTTTTTGCTCCGCTCTAGCCAATTAAATGGTAACACATAATTTATTTATTTTAAACAGCAATATCAGGTGATAAATAGTTATTTTCTTTCGTTTCCTGTATTTTCGACAGGGAAACACGCTTTTTCTTATAATTATCTCTATCCTAATCACCAGAGCCAGACGACAGATAACTTCAGGGGCGGGGTTACAATTTCCGGGGTATCTAGCCCAACGGCGTCGTTATAACGTTTTAATTTTCTGCGTACTTCACCGTGAGCAAGGTGTTTGCAGTTCCACGTTAAAAGGTAATCGAGATTATAAGCTACGGCGTATGCCAGGTGCAATGCGTCCAATGCCGATTTCGCTGGAGCAGCCTCCCAACCCTCCGGCGGCGGCGCCGAACCAGCTGACTCCCGTCTGCAGGGCGGCCAAAGGCGTTGGCCAGGCCCTGGCTCAGGGTGTCGTGCAGGTGCGCTCCCAGCAGGACGTCCCCGGAAATGATTTCCTGCGACCGCCCACGGGGCGGCCCAGCCATTTTTCCAGTTCGGCAGCGACAGCAAAGAGAGCCTCGGTGTTTACGCCCGTTCTATTTCACTTTCGATACGGGCTGATCCGGATGGGCAGGGTTGGGAATAAGGCGTTGATTCACGCAATCGACAAAAAGGTCCAGCTTTTCCAACACGGTTTGACCGATAATTACTTCGTCCCCCAACACCAGCGCTTCTTCCAGGGTATCTCTGCTTTCTATTTCAATGATCAGGGGCTCCGTCACCCCTACCGCTTCCTTCCGTCCGTCGGCATATTCGGCAACCCGCCGGCCGCGCAGGACCAGACCCAATCGCTCAACGACATGGGGCGGAAGGACAGAGCGAACGGCATCGGTGTCAACAAGGGCATCAGCCTGGTAGACTCTTATTTCCTCCTCTTTAAGCATGTTCCGGCGCACCAGTGCTTCGTCCACTGCATTCACCAAACGTACTTTTACCCTTACTTCACCCATTTAATGGTACCTCCCCTCAACTCTCTACTGCCCCCGGCGTGCCTGACTTACATTTATTATAACATATTGAAAATCACAGGGGCGCCCAAAGCAGTCGCCGGCCGGATTTCTCCCTTGTCTTTTTCGACACCATCCAGGCAGCCTCTACTTCAAACTGGCCGGTTCCCGGTCCTGGCTCCAGGTCCCAACCAATAAAATTAAGACTGCTCAATTAATATTCCCCTGGTGAATACTGACAATCATCCATAGTTATTCTCAATTGCATTGTAAGGTCTAAAAAACTCTGTAAATCAATATCCTCCCGCCTCGAAGCGGCCATAGACCTTTCCGCCCTCAAATCACCAGCTGCGCGTCGTCCCCCAGGAACATCCGCAGCGCTTTCCGGTTGTCGCTGCCGCGGCAGGCCCGGGCGTTTTTGCCCAGAAGGCTGTCCTCGATGCGCTGGATGTCTCTGATCTCGCACCCCTCGAGGAGGACGGAATGTTCTATGCCGACGTTATATAGCCTGCTGCCGTCGCCAATGGCCGTGAACGGGCCGATAAAGCAATTTTCGACCAGACAATCCCGGCCGATGACCGCCGGTCCGCGCACCACGCTGTTTTTCACGGCCGTCCCTTCCCCGATTTCCACCCGGCCGGTGATCCGGCTGGCCTGGTCCGCTTCCCCCCGGACGTCGGCCCGGGCGTAGGCGTCCAGCACCGCCCGGTTGGCCTCCAGGATGTCGTCTTTTTTCCCGGTGTCCAGCCACCAGCCTTCCACCCGGCGGGCCAGCACCTGCTGGCCCATGTGCAAAAGCTCCT
>DAISHP010000248.1:0-3865 GCA_036822475.1 Bacillota bacterium | reverse complement strand
AAGCCCGCTCTGGAATAATATAATATGTTCGTAACTGCTCCGGAAATCCTTCCGTCCGCCGTTTTTGCCGCCCCTCCAATGCTAGCGGCAAATCGAACGGCGGGCCGGGAATTTTCCTCATCTGCCGGTGCCGTGAAAAAAGCGGCGCGGAAACTCGATCTGGAAAAGGAGCCAAAAAAAGATGAATAAAATTCGCGTCCGTTTTGCACCCAGCCCAACGGGCAATCTGCATATCGGCGGAGCCCGGACGGCCCTTTTTAACTGGCTTTTTGCCCGGAAAAACAGTGGGGTTTTTATTTTGCGCCTGGAAAACACCGACCTGGAGAGAAATATTCCGGAAGCGGAAGAGGGAATTACCAAAAGTTTACAATGGCTGGGCCTGAATTGGGACGAGGGTCCGGATCGGGGGGGGCCTTACGGACCTTACCGCCAGTCCGAAAGGCTGGCCATTTACCGGAGGGAAGCGGAACGTTTGCTGACTGCCGGTCTTGCCTACCGCTGTTACTGCTCGCCCGTGGAGCTGGCCGCGCAGCGGGAGGAGGCCAGGAAAAAAGGGCTTGCCCCCCGGTATAGCGGACGCTGCCGGGAACTGACCGAAGCAGAACGCTTCCGTCTGGAAAAGGCAGGCATCAACCCCGCGATCAGGGTCAAGATTCCTCAGGAGGGGGTTACGACCGTGAAGGATTTGATCCGGGGCGAAGTAACCTTTGAGAATAATACCCTGGACGATTTCGTAATCATGAAGTCAAACGGGGTTCCGACCTATAACTTTGCCTGCGTCGTAGATGACAGCCTGATGCAGATCAGCCACGTAATCAGAGCAGAAGAGCATCTTTCCAACACGCCCAGGCAGGTTATTCTTTATAAATTATTGGGCTACCGGCTGCCTGCTTTTGCCCACGTCCCGATGATCCTGGCGCCGGACCGGTCGAAGCTTTCCAAACGCCACGGAGCTACTTCTGTGGAGGAATTCCGTGAAGGCGGATATTTCCCGGAAGCCCTGGTGAACTACCTGGCCCTTTTGGGCTGGTCGCCGGGCGACGAAAGGGAAATGATGCCCGTAGAAGAAATTACCGCCTCCTTTTCACTGGGCGGAGTATCTAAACACGCTGCGATCTACGATCTTAAAAAATTAACCTGGCTAAACGGGCAGTATTTAAACGCCTTGCCCCTGGAACGGGTGACCAGGGAAGCCCTTCCCTTTTTCCAGGCGCGCGGGTACATAAGTGAAAATCCGAGCCCGGGAGAATATGCTTACCTGCAGCAAGCGGTCGCTACGGTCCGGTCCCGCGTACATACTCTGGTTGAGCTGGCCGACGCAGTGGATTACTTCTTTCAGGACAATTTTACCTACGACGAAAAGGGGGTTAAAAAATTTTTCCGCCGCCCGGAAACGGCCGATCTCTTGCAGCGCGGCAAAGATGTCCTGGCCAAAACGGAACCCTTTGACCTGCCCACCGTCGAGGCAGCCTACCGCAACCTGATCGCCGAACTGGGCATCTCCGGCGGCGCTCTAATCCACCCCACCCGCCTGGCTATTTCCGGAAAAACCATGGGACCAGGTCTTTTCGACCTGATCGTCGCGCTCGGTAAAAAGAAATGCCTGGAAAGAATGGAAAGAGCTATTCAATTGATCAGGCGTAACACAAACGAGTCCTCCGCTTCGTAAAAGCCCGGCATACTTTGGGTAGGGCAGACAGGCGAAAAGGAAAACAGTTTATAAAAAAACGAAACAAGACCGCTGTTTACAAAAAAGGCGGCCCTAGGCCCGGGTTAAATATCCCCCGGCGCGCCGGAACCGGTAAAATTAGCCGAAGCACCGGGCCCGGCGGACTTGACAAAAGGGCCCTCTTGTGCTAATATAACTTAGCAGTGCGGGATGGTGTAGCGGTAGCACACATGACTCTGGATCATGTTGCCCTGGTTCGAATCCAGGTCCCGCAGCCAGTATTGCGGCCCTATCGTCTAGTGGTCCAGGACACCACCCTCTCAAGGTGGAGACACGGGTTCGAGTCCCGTTAGGGCTACCAGAAATTCCGGGGTTGGAAGGCTATACCAGAAGAAGATTTTACAGCAAAATTACTGCAATGGGAGAAAAACTGTTTTCAGCCGCTCGACGGCTTTCTTTTTTCCCTCCATCGTGGAATGACAGTACAGGTCTGCAGGTAGCGCATAACCCATTCGCCAACGGTAATTTTATCCGGTTCCACAAAATGGCCCGTGTTCTTCTCGTGGGCTACCTTCGCCAGCCAGTCCTGGGCCTCTTTTTGGGTCCCAAAGTACTTGATGATTCGCTTCAGCTTCCCCGTGGCCGGGTCGTAACCAATACTGGCTTTCGCCTCCTATTTGCCGTCCTTGCGCTTGTAAATGGCCCCTTCCCCGTGGCCGCGTTTAGCCATTTTACTCTACCCCCTTACCCTGTTCCGTACCTACCGGAAAAGTTTGCCAAAAAACCTTCCTGCGGCTTTTCCCGCCGTCCGGCGTCCTATCCTCTTCACTGTAGCGCCAGGGCCTTTAGAAACTGCCTGAATATCACCCAATAGCCGGGCCAGTCCGTAGAGAAAGCTGCGGGTCTGACTGATCCTGCTCTTTTTTCTCGCCATTCTCCAGCACCTCTCTTATTTTCCGTACCGAATCTTTTGGGCTGCTTTGCGTAAAAGTCCAGGACAAACTCTATCCTCTCCAGCTTATCCGGGTTTTCTTGCTTTTTGCCGCTTACCAGCTCCCGCTTCAGTTTTTCCACGTTGTGCTTTAGGAAAAGGCTTTTCGGGTCATCCCCCACGTAGAGATTCGCCGCTTCCTCTTTGGTGATCCGTCCCTCCATGATCAGCCGCTGCAGTTCCTCCGCCGGGCGGCGGCCCAGGTAGCCGCGGGACCGGGCTTTACGCTTTCCATTCTCCTAAAAACTTTTCGCGCGTTCTCCGGATACCCTTCGACCATTTTTCAAAACGGCAGGGGGGAAATAGGATCGTTCCAAAGGTAGCCCAAGATTGCTTCTTTGCACTCTTTATCTTTAATCAGTTCAGGGTTTTTGAACGGTGTACTCCGTCTCATCAATCAAGTTATACATTCTGCCTGTATCCTCGTCAACTGATTTTACTTCGAAAATTCCCGCAATGGACTCCTTCCAGCCTTCGAGGATGGCTATTTCTGAACCTGATAAGCAGTTTTCCTTGATGAAGCGGTCTATCAAGGAGTCGCCGTTTCTAAACCGGTAGCAGTGGATGAACCAGTCAACGGCGTTAATTTCGTCGCTTTTTCCTTTCATTTCGCGGTCTTGAAAATAAAACGGGCCAGGATTATCGGTTTAAACTTCTTTTCTCCCTTTCCCGGCAATATTCCACAAGGCTCTTTTTTAAGCGCAGGGCCAGCTCAACGCGTTCCCGCATTTCTTTTCGCAAGGCCATTATTTACGTCCCCCTCCCGTATATTTTTTGACAAGTTCGACAGCTTAACCCAAAAAAAAGATCATTAAGCAACCTTCTGTTTATACCTGTTCACATGTAATCTCCCCCAGCCTGAACGCTAAACTTTCGGACTTACCTTTGACTTCGAAGCAAGAGGCCCTGGCCTGCCGGGAAGCCGCCCTTGCTGCTGCCGGACTGAAGCGGGTAAGGCTGGGTAACATTCATCTTTTTTAAATTGTAAATATTCACTTGAATCAACTACTGGGGGATAACCCTAAAAGAACAGCCCGAAAATCTTTCGCGAGGGGATAGAAATAAATATTCTTCGCCGGGAGCTTATCCTCCATAAACCTGTCCAACTTGCCCCGGCCCTGCGTGCTGCCGACAAATATCCGGTTGGCTGCCTTGTGAGAAGTTCC
Organism: Bacillota bacterium; assembly: GCA_036822475.1. Classification (GTDB taxonomy): domain Bacteria; phylum Bacillota; class Desulfotomaculia; order Desulfotomaculales; family Nap2-2B; genus JAIMBK01. The sequence continues at coordinate 39 of DAISHP010000248.1, read as the reverse complement.
GGCAAACCGGTCCTTCTCCACAAAGGGTAGTTATCAGCA
>DAISHP010000247.1:0-3882 GCA_036822475.1 Bacillota bacterium | reverse complement strand
CGTTTGCGCCACGGCTTCGGCCAGGCCCTTTTCTTCCTGCTGGCGGTTGGCGTGCAGGCGGTTGCCGTAAGTGGCTTCCAGCACCAGCAGGTGCGGCGGAAAGCGCGGAACCGTCAGGCCGGGGATGGTGCGCTGGTTGTCCAGGGAAATGTCGCCGGAAACCAGTACATTTCCCTCGCTGCTTTCCAGGCCGATCATGGCCGCCCCCAGGATGTGCCCGGCCGGATAGAAATGCGCCCGGACCGGGCCCGCGACGGTGATGCTTTTTCCCAGCGGCACAGGGATCACGCGGGTAAACATCCGGGCGACCAGGTCGGCGTCGTAAAGGGGGCACTCCCTTTCCTGCTCCGCTTTTTGCGCCATCAGCTTGAGCGCATCGGCCAGCAGGACCCGCATCAGGTGCACGGTGGGGGTGGTGGCGTAAATGGGGGCGGCGGGGAAGGCCTGGTGGACCAGGGGCAGGGCGCCGATGTGGTCCAGGTGGGCGTGGGTGACCAGGAGGGCGTCTAAGTCACCGGTTTCCGACAGGAAAGCCAGGTCCGGCAGCGCATCCGCGCCGACTCCCGCCTCCCTGCCGCCGAGCCGGATCCCCGCGTCGATCAGCACGCGCACGTTGTCAATCTCTAAAAAATAGCAGCTGGCTCCCACTTCGTGGCCGCCGCCCAGGCATAAAAACCGCATCTGGCCGTTCTCTCCTTCTCCCCGGCAAAACCATCTGGAATAATAAGGTATTACTCTCCACAAAGCAGAATAAATAGAGTCACAAAGGCACAAAGGCACTGAGGCACAAAGGAACAAAGGCACTGAGCACTCAGGCAATAGGCACAAAGGTAAATGGACCAGGAATTTACTTTGTGCCTCTGGGCCTGTAAACTTTGTGCCTGATCTTTAATTTATAAAAAAATTACGGGTTTAGCAACGTCTTATTTCTCTTTCCGGGAGCTGATCTGTTGTTGGTACCTGCTGAATTTTACACCTGTTGAAATTTTACCCTGCCGTTTCCGGCGCCCCTGCCGTCTGCCGGAGGCCGTTTTCGTCCGGATTCCCCGCCGTTCCTGCTTTGGTTCCCGCCTGGCCGGTTATTTCCCGGCTCGCCGCTTTTGTCCGGAAACATTTTTTGAAAAGTGCTTGTGCCCGAAAGATCTTTGTGCTATTATTATGGGTAAGCTATATGCACGCAGTACCTAGTTGTGGGGTGTATTTAGTTTGAAGGACGGCGGGGAACATTTCCCGGGTTTTTTTGAGCACCTGATTCAGCCGCTTCTTTTGTTTCTGCTCTGCCAAAAACCGGCGCACGGTTACGAATTGATCCAGCGCCTGAGCAGCCTCGCTTTCCTGGATGCGGAAGTCGACCCGGCCACGGTTTACCGCAACCTGCGGCGAATGGAGCAGGACGGCCTGGTTTCTTCCCGCTGGGAGGCGGGCGGGTCCGGACCGGCCAGGAGGTTATATGCGGTGACCGCCGGGGGCAGGGCAGTCCTCAAAGATTGGATGGCGGCCCTTGTTCGCGAAAAAATCAGGTTGGAAAAGTTTATCCAGGAGTATGCCGACTTGCCGGAAGACGTCCCGGGGGACGACCCGGGCAGAGTTGTTGAAGACAGGATATAAAAATGTGCGCGGGGAAGTGTGAATAATGTCACAAGAAATCTTGCGGATTGTTCACGCCGGGGCGTTGCGCCAACCCCTGGCCAGATGCGTGGAGGCGTTTTGGGAGAGCCGCCCCGGGGTGGAGGTGGAAATGTTTGCGGCGGGCTCCCGGGAATGCGCCCGCCGGGTTATGGAGGGGCTGCCTTTTGACGTGCTGGCGCTGGCCGATCCCGCCATTTTTGCCGAGTTTTTGGTGCCGGACCTGGTGAACGATTATTTTGTCCTGGCGACGGATCAGATTGTGCTGGCCTACGAGAGATTGTCCCGGCACAGGGACAAAATCAACGCGCAAAACTGGGTGGACATTTTGTTAAGCGGGGAGGTGACTTACGCCCGTTCGGACCACAACCTGGACCCCTGCGGCTACCGCACGCTCCTGGTCTGGAAACTGGCGGAAATTTATTATCAGCGGCGGGGCCTTTTTGAGCGGCTCAGCGCCGGGTGCAGGCCGGAGCATATTTATCCCAAATCAATTGATGCCGCCGTTGGCCTGCTGGAAGGCCGGGCCGATTATGCCTTCCTTTATTCTTCGGTGGCGCGGCAGCTCGGGTTGCGTTACGTTTCCCTGCCTGCCCGGATTAATCTATCCAACCCTTCCCACGCCCAATATTACAGTGCGGTATATGTGGCCGTGGAGGGAAAATTTCCCCACAGTCCGACCATCATCAAAGGAGCGCCGATTGAGTTTGCCGTTGGCCTGGCGAAAGACGCTTCTGTTTATGCGCGGGATTTTGTGGAGCTGCTTACCGGCCGCCGGGGGCAGGAGATCCTGGAGAGCTGCGGCCTGATTCCCTGCTGATGAATGGAAAAGCATTTTTTAAGGAGGGAGTTCACATGCATTTTCCGGTTTCGGGTGTGGATGTTTTTCCGCTGATTCCGCCGCTGGTGGCTTTTGCCGTATCTTCCGTTACTTCTCCGGCGGGGGTTTCGGGCGCCTTTTTGCTGCTGCCTTTTCAGGTCAGTGTTTTGGGTTTTACCTCCCCGGCGGTTTCCCCGACCAACTTGATTTACAATATCGTCGCCATTCCCGGCGGTCTGGCCAGGTTTATCCGGGAGGGCAGGATGGCCTGGCCCCTCACCTGGGTGATTATCCTGGGCACTTTGCCCGGCGTATTCGGGGGCGCCTGGATGCGCATCCGCTATTTTCCGGATCCCCGGTCGTTTAAATTTTTTGTCGGCCTGGTCTTGCTGTACCTTGGCGTTCGCCTCCTTTACGAAACGACGGGGCGTTACCTGAAGAGCAAAGACCAGAGCAAGGCCCTGGAAAAGAAGTTTAAAGAAAGGATTCTGAAGTTAAAGGCGGAGGAGCACGCGCGCCTTGCCTCTGGATTGCCCAAAGAGGCAGTGGTCAAAACGAAGAAGGTTTCCCTGGCGAAAATAGAATACGAATTTTGGGGCGAAACCTTTTCCTTCAGCACCCCGACCATCTTTTTTTTGGCCCTGGCGGTGGGGCTCGTCGGCGGGATTTACGGCATCGGCGGGGGCGCCATCATCGCTCCTTTCTGCGTTTCCATTTTGGGCCTGCCCGTCTACACGGTGGCCGGCGCGGCGCTGGCGGGCACTTTTTTGACCTCCATCGCGGGCGTGATCTTTTACACGGCGCTGGCCTTTACCCCCCTGGGGGTGCAAAGTGCCGTTTCGCCGGACTGGGCCCTGGGCGCCCTCTTCGGGGTCGGCGGTTTTTTGGGCACGTACTGCGGGGCTTACCTGCAAAAATATCTGCAGGAGCGGTTAATTAGAGGAGTTTTGGGGATAATTGTAACGGGTCTGGCGATCAATTACGTTGGGCAGTATTTTCTTTAATCCGGCCGGGGGGACAGCGGGAGGATTTTGGCCGGTCCGGCGCGAATTAACCAAAGCAGCAGGAAAAGAGCCGCCTGGGTGAATATCCGTTCCCGCTATTAACGTGCGTTCCTGCTATTATTAATGAAACTGAGGCGCCAAGGCAGGCATTTCCTCTTCGTCCCCTTTTTGCCCGTTGCCTTTGCCTTTATTTATTTTTGAGGGGGTGAAGAAAGTGGCCCAGATAAAATTGTTGCTGAACATCGCCGGCATGCAGTGCGAGCACTGCCGGCGGAGCGTGGAGGAGGCGCTCAAAGCGGTGCCCGGCGTGCGGGAAGTGGCTGTCGACCTTGCCGGAGGGACCGCCGAAGTGGTTTACGAGCCCGCCGCCGCCGGTCCGGAGACGCTTAAAAAAGCAGTGGCGGGCGCCGGGGACACGGTAAAATAACGCGC
>DAISHP010000246.1:0-3891 GCA_036822475.1 Bacillota bacterium | reverse complement strand
AAACCCGCCCCACGTCGTTGCGGCCCAGGTCCACCAGCATGACGTGCTCGGCCCTTTCCTTGGGGTCGGCCTGCAATTCCCGGGCCAGCCGCTCATCTTCCTCCTTTGTCCCGCCCCGCGGACGGGTGCCGGCAATCGGCCTGGTTTCCACGTTTTCCCCCTCCACCCGCACCAGCATTTCCGGGGAAGAGCCCGCCACCGCCAGCTCCCCGAAGTCCAAGAAATATAAATAAGGAGACGGGTTCACAGCGCGCAGGCGGCGGTAAGCCAAAAAAGGATCCCCGGCAAAAGGCCGGCAAAAGCGCTGGGAAAGCACAACCTGCAAAATTTCTCCCTGCCGGATGTATTCCTTGGCCTTTTTCACCGCGTCTAGAAAACTCTCCCGGGTGAAATTGGATCCGGTCGGCGAAAAATGCGGGTCCGGGCTTCCCTGGCAGTTTGCGCCGCCGTTTAATAACGGAATGCTTTCCCGTTCCGGGCCGTTTAAAACGCGCAAAACCTCTTCGATTTTCCGGACGGCCCGGGTATAAGCCTGCTCCGGGGAATCTCCCGGAAAGCTGTTTACCACAATGCGCAGCGTGTGCCGGACGTGGTCGAAAATCAGCACCGTACCGCAAAACAGGAAGGAGCAGTCGTCGAAAGGTAAATCATTTTTGTTTCCGGAAGGCAGCTTTTCCAGCCAGTGCACTAAATCGTACCCGAAATACCCGGCGGCGCCGCCGAAAAACCTGGGCAGTTCCAATTCGGGCACCCGGAAGGAGGAGATCAGGTTTTCCAAAATTTCAAAGGGATTTCCGGCCACCTTCTGAACGGCGCCGCCTTCCTGCTTCCACACCCGGCCCGTCTTTCCCCGGTGACTGTAGGCAAGGAAAGGATCGATACCGAGAAAGGAGTAGCGGGCCACCCTTTCGCCCCCCTCGACGCTCTCCAGCAGGCAGCCCGGGCGCCCCCCGGAAACCTTCCAGTAAACGGTGATTGGCGTCTGCGTGTCGGCAAAACACTCGTAGCTTACCGGAATCAGGTTGAAATGTCTGCTTAACGCCAGATATTCTTTTTGCGAAGGGGTATTCAAAAACATCTCCTCCATTAAAAACAGGGGTTAGGGATTAAGGGTTAGGGGGAAAACATTTTTTTTTCATCCTCTGTTGGCGCCACAATAAGAGGCGTGAGGGGTCTGATTGCCAAATAAAAACCGGCGCTGCAGACGAACGCCGGTGATGCTTGCAAAAAAACAAACCCCCGCTCATCTCGACTGATCCCGCCTGACCTAAAACTCAACTCATCTCATCTATTTAATTGTTCAAATAAATAATAACAGAAAAGAAAGCCCCTGTCAACCGAATCAATTAATTAGCCTTATTCTTCGCGCCTTTCCAGGTATCTCTCCAGTTTCCGTTTCACTCTTTGCAGCGCGTTGTCGATGGACTTCACGTGCCGCTTTAAATCTTCGGCAATCTCCTGGTAGGACTTTCCCTCCAGGTAAGACATGAGTACCTTCCACTCCAGGGAGCTCAAAATCTCCCCCATTTTTTCCTCAATATCAAAAAACTCCTCCCGGCTGATGATCAGCTCCTCGGGATCGGTTACTTTCGCGCCGGAAATGATATCCATGAGCGTGCGGTCGGATTCTTCGTCGTAAATGGGCTTATTGAGCGAGATATAGGAATTCAGCGGGATATGCTTTTGCCGGGTGGCCGTCTTGATGGCGGTGATGATTTGCCGGGTAATGCATAATTCTGCAAAGGCCCGGAAGGAAGACAACTTGTCCAGCCGGAAATCACGAATTGCCTTGTATAAACCGATCATCCCTTCCTGGATGATATCCTCGCGGTCGGCCCCGATTAAAAAGTAAGAACGGGCTTTGGAGCGAACAAAATTTTTATATTTATTAATTAAATATTCGAGGGCGGCATCATCTCCTTCCCTGGCGTACTCCACTACTTCCTCGTCGACCATAAATTGATAACAATCCGGAACCTCCATTTGGACGTTTACATTGGCATTCGGGTTCACGCTATCCCTCCCGCCTAAATCTCCGCCTTTATAATCAACCAACCAGTTCATTCGAAGGAACGGGAAAGACAAATACAAGCCTATTATAACTTAGGGTTGAAATAACGTCAAGATCATGTTTTTTTTCGCCGCCAGTTCTCTAAGAAAACGCGCATCTTTCCTTTTAAACGGTTCTCCAGGTAGGCGTCGGCGGGCCGTTCCGGGCGGCAAAAACACTCCCCTGCTTTGGCTTCCTGCCGGATGCTGGCCAGCAGTTCCTGCGGGGTCAGGCGGCAGGCCCCCTGCCCCAAAACCATGCGCTGCTCCGTACAGTCGGAGGTGGCCACGTAAACGGCGCCTTTGCTGGATAACTCCCCAACCAGCTTTTCGATGAGGGAGTCGGCCGTTTCCCCGAAGGCGGTGTAAATCACCTGCAAACCCGGCATTTCTTCCATGCGGGCCGCGGATTCTCTCACCCGGTAGGCGTCGAAAACCAGGATGACCTGCCGGCCGGTAAGGGCTGCGTAGTTAACCAGAGTGTCGATGAGTTTCAACCTGGCGTGTTCCAGGCCGGATTTGCGCAGCTCCTCAAAATGCGGCCAGGCAAAGATGATGTTGTAGCCGTCAACGATCAGGTACTCTTTCATGGGCGGCCCTTCTCCTTTGCCGGAAAACCTCGTAGGCCAGGACGGCGGCCGCTGCGGAAGCGTTTAAGGAAGTGATCCGCCCCGCCATGGGCAGGCGGACCAGGGCGTCGCAAATTTTCCGGATCTGCGGGCCGAGCCCCTTCCCTTCGCTGCCGATGACCAGGGCCAGCGGCCCGTCCAACCGCGCTTCCCAGAAGAGATCTCCGGCGAAACTTTCCGCCCCCACCACCCAGAGGTTTTTTTGCTGAAGATACCGGATCGTCCGGGCCAGATTGGTCACCCGCGCCACCGGCAGATATTCCGCAGCCCCCGCCGCCGCCTTCAGGACCGCCGGCGTAAGGGAAGCGCAGCGGCGGGCGGGGATGACGATGCCGTGGGCGCCGGCAGCTTCTGCGGTGCGCATAATGGCGCCCAGGTTATGCGGATCGGTGATGCCATTCAAAAGAAGGAAAAAAGGATCCTCTTCTTTTTCTCTGCACCGGGCCAGGAGGTCGTCCACCGTGACGTATTCTTTTTCCGCTACCAGGGCGGCCACGCCCTGGTGCACCGTCCCGGGAGCCAGCTTGTCCAGGTAAACCCGTTCCACCTGCTGGATGGGGATGCCCTTTTCCCGGGCCAGCCGGCAGATTTCTTGAATCGCGCTGCCGGTGGCCCCCCGGGCCAGCAGCAGCTTGTTGACGGGGCGGCCCCCGCGCAAGGTTTCCCGCACGGGGTTCCGGCCCGCAACCACGTTGGCTGGTTTCAAGAAAATCCTCACCTACGCGCCTTCAAAAATCATTTCCATCAGCTCGTTCAGGCGCTCGTATTCTTCCTTGAGATATAAAAATCCGATCAACGCTTCGAAAGCCGTGCTGTAATGATAATTTTCCGGGCTGGCCCCTTTGGGCGGATGGGTAATTCTGGCGTTTCTTCCGCGCCGCGCGACCGCCGCCTCGGCTTCGGTGAGGCCGCCGGCGGCCAGCCGGCGCATGATCGCGGCTTGAAAATCCGCCCGGACGTATTTGACCGTTTCTTTGTGCAATTGGTCCATCCTGACCAGCCCCAGGCTGACCAGGCGCCGGCGGACGAGCAACTCGTAAACGGCGTCCCCCAGGTACGCCAGGACCAGGACCGGCAATTCTTCCGGCTTCAGAATATCTACCCCTACCCTAAAAATAGGCTTTCGCCCGCCGTTCGTTTGCCGTCGCTCCGATGCTTCGGGCCGACGAGACATCGGCTTGGTTCGGAGCGAACCAGGCAGCGCTGCAAAATG
>DAISHP010000245.1:0-3898 GCA_036822475.1 Bacillota bacterium | reverse complement strand
CGTCGGCCGTGGTCGTGTTTGTGATGATGGTTTGCCCATCCAGGACAGGCATATAGCGTCTGACCAGATGATAATCGCCCGCAATAACCCCGGCCTCCCGGTAATAGTGGCCGTATTTTTTGATTTTTTCCTCGTCCTGGACTTCCTGCTTTTTTCCGGTGGGATACAGCATATGAAAGGGCAGCTTAACCAGGTCGGGCAGGATTTTTTTTGCGATTTCCTCCAGTTCGGCCAGGGTTTTGATGGCGTAGGGAATTCCAGCGGTAAAAATCAAATCGCCAAAGGTAACGTCGCAGCCGATCTCCAAAAACGCTTCGGCCATCCCGAACCGGTCCACCGCGCTGACCATCAGAACCGCCGTTTTGGGCGGTAAAAGGCCGGTATTTGCGCGCAAATAATATACCGTTTCGCGCTCCAGGGTATTTTTCAGCCCGCTGCCGTCCACCACGGGAGTCCGGCGGGCAGCTTCCATCAGCTTCACACCGTCCCGGACGGTGTAGCGCGTTTTTCCGGCGTAAAGGTAGACGTCAATGCCGCCCAGGCCGATGGCATCGACGTTGCCGTCGAGCTCCCGGATGGTCTGGACGGCTTTTTCCAGATTGCCGTCGGTGCCGATCCGGCTGATTTCGAACTGCTCCCCCAGTAACTCCACCTTGACCCGGTGATCTCTTTTCGACGAACCCAGGCTGACGCTGACTACCCGTTTCAAAATAAAAACCCCCTGAACGTTAGTGAGGTGATCCTCAACGAGGTGATCCTTAAATAAGCTGACCTTTTACCATTGTAACCAAATTAAACTAAAATTACAAGCTGAAATTAGGAACATTCGGGAGAGGAACCGGAATGGACAAGAGCGGGGAGAAGTCAGATTCTCCCATTGCTCAACAGCTTCTTCAGGCTGAAATAAAAAAAGCCGGCCGTGGAGCGCTGCGCACGCACCAGCAGAACAGCCGTTGCCTGGTGATAGAGTTCATCATTGCCGGGAGACTTTACGTAACAATAATATTCTCCGGCCACGCGGGCGTTGGCGGCGATCCATTCTTCGGGGGAATTGCCCAGGTTATACAACCCCCCTGAATTCACTTTATAATGATGCTTGCGCTCCTTCACCCACCGTTCGTAGTCCAGGTGGCCGTCAAACATCCGGCAACAGGCGTGGTGAGGGACGCAGGCGTCCTGCACCAGGTGGGCCGCCGCGCCCAGAAAAAACATGGCCCTGGCGTGGTTTCTCCGCCGCCAAAGGATAAACGCCTTCCGGAAATATGCGTTGCATTTCTGCGCGGCGCTCGCCCAGGGCCAAACCCCCCGGCCGGTCGCCGGATTATAGTGGTGGGCGGCGCTGCGCCAGAGGCGATCGGCCCAGACCACCCCCTGATCTAATTGGTTACTGAACCGTTTAAACAGTTGCGCAACCTGTTTATATCCATCGCCGGCCAGGATGATCCGCCCCTGGTGGTTGCAAAAGATATGCGTGCTGCTGGCCCCCAGGATTTGTCTGGGGAAAGAGGAAAAGGAGAGGGAAAAGCCAAAAAGGGGCCTGACCAGGCCGGAAAGAAACAACTTCATTCAATCACCCCGGTGAATTGCGTCTATTTTTGACCTTTTAAGCATAACACAGCGCAAGCCCGCGATCAACTGTTTGTTTCCCTGCGATAAAAGTAGCCAGCAATAATTTGATTAACAGAGTATAATGGTATATAAAAGGGGGGAGCTTTCTCCATGTCGGCCATCCGGAACAAATTAATTGAAATGCTGAACGAGTTGCCCGAAGAAAACGGTGACGGCAACTGGCGACTGACCCGTATTCCCGCCCGTTCCCGCCGGTTATACTAACCAGGGACAGAGGCACAAAGGCACAAAGAAAATAATTCCGGCGCTTTATGCATATCTCTCTGTGCCTTAAGTGCCTTAGTGCCTCGGAGTGCGCCTGCTGTGAAAAATCGTTAATTTTCATCATTTTGCTGGTGCTGGTTAGCAGCATGAGGGTCTATTGAGAAGTGGGAAGTGAGAAGTGAGATAAAAATTCCCACTTCTCACCTTTTGATATTTTCTCAAGAGCTGCCCATGGGAACTTCGTTCTTACAATCAATAATGAAAATGAAGTCCTCATGCAGGGCTATTTCCCTTTGTGCCTTTGTGCCTGTTGCCTTTGTGCCTCTATTTTCGAAGGAGCGAAGGAATATTGTCCACTTTTCCTGTTCACCTGCCCGGAATCTTTCTCCGGACCTACCCGGGAATCAGAAAAGAGCTGCGGCAATGGGAGGCCATGGCCCGAAAGTGCCCGGACGAAAAATTAAAACAGCTGGCCCTGGCCAGCCTGAAATTAAAAAGGTTCCACTGTCAGGGAGGGGCCGTTTTTGCCGCCCCGGCCCTGCCGGCGTACCGGAAACCGCTGCTCCGGGCAATCATTGCCCTCCAGACCATCAGCGACTACCTGGATAACCTGTGCGACCGGGCCGGCGTGCACGACGGGGCATCCTTTGCCCAACTGCACCGGGCTTTTCTGGACGCCCTGGACCCGGCGGCCGCCATGAGCAATTATTATTCCCGCTACCCTTACCGGGAAGACGGCGGATATTTAAATTCTCTGGTCCGGGCCTGCCGGCAGGCGATCGCCTTCCTTCCCGGCTATGCGCCGGTTAAGGAACACACGCTAACGCTGGCCAAACTCTACTGCACCCTGCAGGTAAACAAACACCTGGTTCCGCACCAGCGCGAGAAACGCCTGGTTGCCTGGCTTACGCCCCTGCTGGTGCAAAACCGGGAGCTGTTCTGGTGGGAACTGGCCGCGGCCACCGGTTCCACCCTGGGGATCTTTGCCTTGCTGGCGCTGGCCGCCGGGCCGGCGCCTCCCCGGGAGAACATCGATAAGATCAACCGGGCCTACTTCCCCTGGATAGGCGGCCTGCACATTTTGCTGGACTATTTTATCGATCAGGCCGAGGACCGGCAGGAAGGCGACTTAAACTTCACCTTTTATTACTCCGGTCCGCAGGAGGCGGGGCAGCGCCTGCAGTTCTTTTTCGCCCAATCCCTCCAAAGGGTCGAAGAACTTTTCGACCCCGCCTTTCACCGGTTGATCGTCAGGGGCCTGCCGGCCCTGTACCTTTCCGACCCGAAGGTACGCGCCCAAAATTTCCTGCCGGTAGCCGGCGATCTCCTCCGGGCCGCCGGTCCCCAGGGCGAAAAGCTCTACCGTTTCTGCAATCTCCTCCGCCGGGCCGGGGTGATTTAAGTTCGCCAGGGGAGTTAAAATCCGCCGGGCAATCTTCTTTAAATCCTCCCGCGCCCGGCCTGCCGGCAAGGGCTCCAGGGACTCCACGGCCAGCCTGATTTTCCATAAAATTACCCCCAGGGCATAATGCAAACAACCGGCAGAAATTAAACGGCTGGCCAGTTCCCGGGCCTCTTCTCCGGACAATCCTCCCCGGCTCAACTTTTCCTTCCAGACCGAACCTTCCGCATAATTGTTCAAAAAATGAATTACCGGCAGGGTGGGAATTCCTTTGGTCAGGTCCTGCAGGCAGGGTTTCCCCAGCAACTCCGGGCTGCCGGCCAGATCCATCAGATCGTCTACAATTTGAAAGGCCGTTCCCAGATTTAAGGCGTATTTCTCCAGGCCCCGCAACTGCTCTTCCCGGAGGCCGGCCAGAATACCCCCGCTCCGGCAGGAGGCGATGATCAAAGAAGCGGTCTTTTTCCGGACCCGGGCAAAATACGCCGGCAGGCTGAAGTCTTTTGCGCCCAGTTCGGCAATTTCTCCTTCGCACATGGCCCGGATTGTTCGAATGACAATTTTTAAAATGCTTTTGGGCAGGTCGATGATCAGGTTAAAGGCGCTGGCAAAAAGGTAATCTCCGGTCAGCACTGCCGGAACCCGTCCCAACAGGCGGTACAG
>DAISHP010000244.1:0-3906 GCA_036822475.1 Bacillota bacterium | reverse complement strand
CAGGCGGGCGCTTGCTGCTGGCGGGCGGGCCGGGCGTAAATGACGCGCTGGCCGTTTTGCCGGTGGGCGCGGCAAAAATCACCAGCCAGGGAATTGCCGGCAACGGTGACTGGCGGGCGGCGGCCGGCTGGCTGGGTCAGGCGCCCCCGGCGGCGGCCGCGCCGGTAGCCCGACTGCAGGGCGGCGACCCCTTCGGGCCGGAAGAAAACCCCCTGGGCCGACAGGTTACAGCCGGGGACGGAAAAGTGACGGTGTTTGCTTTCGACCCCACCCGCCCGCCGTGGGACGCCGGCGAAGCGGGCCGGGCGCTTTGGGAAAGGCTGCTGCAGCCGGGAGACCCGGGTTCTTATAAATATAACATGGCGTACCGGGATCCCCTTTTTCCGTTTTACGGACTGCTGGGCACAGTGAACAGCCTCCCTGCCGGCGCCTTCCCCGGCTGGGGAGCGGCGGGGCTTTTCCTTGGTATTTTTGTGCTGCTGGCTGGGCCGCTCACATACTGGATTTTTAAAAAGCGGCAGCGCCCTGAATATACCTGGGTGGCGGTTCCCGCCCTGGCCCTGCTTTTTTCGGGAATTGCCTACTTTTATATGCTCCAGACGGGCCGAAACGTCATCGTCAACGTTGTCCAGGCCGTTGGGGAAATGGCCGGGGAGGGGGCGGCCGGGGAAAAACCGGTGCTTACGGCAGTGGGCTTTTTTGCCCCCACGCAACCGGTTTTTCACGCTGCGCTGGCCGACCCCAGCCTGCCGGTACGGGTCCAGTTTTTCGGCGGGCTGCCGCCGGAGCTGCGCAAGCCTGACGAGGAACCTCCTTATTCAGTTGTCAAGGGTTCAGATTTAACGGTTACCTTCCGGGAAATGTCCCAGTACGGGATGCGCCAGTTAAGCTTTCGCCAGGACGCCGGGGAAGCTTTGGCCGGCCTGCGGGCCGACCTGAAACTCGAAGGCGGCCGGCTGGCCGGAAAGGTGCGCAACGATACCGGCCTTTACCTGGATCACGTGACCCTGCTCCTGGGCGACGACTACCGGGGATTGGGGGATCTTGCCCCCGGGGAAGAGAAGGAAGTGGCCATGGAAATTCCGGCGCCGCCGGTCTACAATCCCCAGAATCCTTACGGTCCGCGCTACCTTCCGGCCTGGCCGATCTTTGTGTACCCGGAGGGGAAAGAGGCCGCCCTGAAAGCCGCCGGGCGGCCGGGCGTGCCCGCGCCGCGGCCGGATTACGGGCCGCCCCCCCGCCGGCTGACCGTGGATGAGCAAAGGCGGGCCGATCTTTTACAGCAACTGTTTAACTCCCCCCGCTACCACGGCCCGGGAATGGAGTTCCAAAGGGGCTGGCCGTTAACCCTGGCGGCTTTCAGCCGGGACCCCGTCAAAGCGGTAGAGATCAAAGATTTGCGCTCCCGCCCCCATTATTTAAGCATTGTCACGATCAAGCCGGAACTGTCCCTGCCGCCGGGCAGCTTCACCATTCCGGCGGGGCTGACGCTTCCGGAAATCGCCGACGCGCAAATCATGGGCATTTTCGAGCACAATAACCTGTTTGGCCTGCCGGGGGGAAATATTACTTACGCCTTTCGCCCCGGTCTGCCGGAAAGCGCGAAGATAAAAGAAATTACGGTCGAAATGCAATATTTCCCCAGTACCACGTCCCCAGGTTTGCCAAAAGGCGCTGTCGGGCCGCCGGCTCCGTCTCCCGCCGACGTGGAATCCGGCGTGCTGGAGGTTTATCACCCGCCCAGCGGGCAATGGCAGGAACTTTCCGGGGCCAAAACCTTCCGCCTCCCCGGGGAATACGCGCTGCCCGGCGGGGAAGTGCGCCTGCGGGTGAACGGTTTTGAACCCTCCACGGGGAAAAGCTTTTATTTTCTGCCGCCGGCGGTGGCCTACCAGGGGGTGCGGGAATGATTAAAGTACGTTCTTTAAAGAAAACTTACGGGCGCGTGCAGGCCCTCCAGGGGCTGGACATGGACGTCCCGGCCGGCGCCGTTTACGGTTTTATCGGCCAGAACGGGGCGGGGAAGACTACCACCCTGCGCATCCTGGCCGGGCTGCTCGTCCCCGACGGGGGCACCGCGGAAGTGGCCGGGCTGGAGATCGGCGCTCACCCCCGCGTCTTGCGGGAGGTGGTTGGTTACATACCCGATTTCTTCGGCGTCTACGACGATTTAAGGGTCGGGGAGTACCTGCTTTTTTACGCCGCCGCGTACGGGATCAGGGGGCCGCGGGCCTTTCAACTGCGCGATGACCTGCTGGAACTGGTGGAGCTGGGGGATAAACGGGAGGCCTTCGTGGATACCCTCTCCCGCGGCATGCAGCAGCGGCTTTGCCTGGCCCGGGCTTTAATCCACGATCCCCGGGTGCTCCTTTTGGATGAGCCGGCCAGCGGCCTGGACCCCCTGGCGCGGGTAGAGATGCGGGAAATCCTTAAAGAGCTGGGCAAACTGGGCAAGACGATTCTAATCAGCAGCCACATTTTATCGGAGCTGGCCGACCTGTGCACGCACATCGGCATGATTACCGAGGGGCGGCTGGTGCGCCAGGGACCGCTGGCCGAATTGCTCAACGGCACCCCGGTGCAGACCATCATTTTACGCTGCCACGGCCCGGCGGAGGCGGCCGAAAAGCTGCTGGCGGGCTGGCCGGGGGTGGAGGTGCTCCGTTCCCTGCCCGGCCAGTACGAATTTCGCCTGGCGGGAGGATCGGAGCAGGCGGCGGAGTTGTTGAAGGAGTTGGTCCTCCGGGGCGTTCCGGTAACCCATTTTGCGCAGGAAGAACAAAGTCTGGAAGATACCTTCGTCCAGCTGGCCAGGGAGGGTGGTTTGAATGGCTGAAGAAGTTCGGGAGGAACAGCAAGGACAGGAACAGGATAAAGAGGCCGCGGGGCAAAGAAAGGAAGGCGGGGCGAAACAAAGGCCGCAGGAGAAAAGGTTCTTTCTCCGGGATTGCTGGGAAGGCCTGCGGTGCGGCCTTGCCCCGATGCTGGGCAAGGAAATGCGGGGGCGGACCCGGGGCTGGCGCTCACCTGTTCTGTTAACTGTTTACCTGGGGTTATTGAGTGCCTTCGTACTGTTGTTTCTCTGGCTTAACCTGGAGCGCTTGAGCATCATCCGGCCGCAGGTGGGATTATCCCTGTATTCCCTTTTTATTTTCAGTTTAATCATACTGATTTCTTTTATCGCCCCGGCTGTCGCCGCCGGCGCCATCAGCGGGGAAAGGGAAAGGCGGACGTACGATTTGCTGCTGGTCACCAAGGCTTCCATCCCGGGCATCGTGCTGGGGAAATGGCTGGCTTCCGTGGTTTACTTAATGTTTCTGGCGGTGGCCGCGCTGCCTGTTTTTGCCGTAGTCTTTCTTTACGGCGGGGTCCCGCCGGCCATTTTGGGTTTGGCCTTTGTGGTCTGCCTGGCCGCGGGCCTGGGCTACGGCGCCATGGGCCTGGCCCTGTCCGCGCTGACCCGGCGCAGCCAGGCGGCAATGATCATTTCGCTGGTTCTCGTCTTTTTCTTCATCTTCGGGATCCCGGTAATTACCGGTATTATCATGGCCAGCAATCTGCCCGGGCCGTCGCCCCAACCTCTCGGGCAGCCCGGCGCGGCGATTGCCGGCCCTCCCTGGTACATTTTTTTAAGCCCGCTCACCGCTTTTACTTCCGTCTTGCCCGGCACGGGCGAATACGACCGGAACTGGGGCATCCCCCTGATTTCGGAGCTGATGAATATGCTCTTGAACCGGATGGTGCAGCCGGAAATGATGGCCTACGCTTCCAAAATGGGTTACGCCCCCGGTTATGTACCTCCCGGCTACCCCGGCGGGGTCGAAGCGAAGCCGGCGGGGCTGGCCGCCTGGGCACCGTGGGCGCGCTTCACCCTTTACCAGGGGATTCTGATCCCGGTTTCCCTGG
>DAISHP010000243.1:0-3933 GCA_036822475.1 Bacillota bacterium | reverse complement strand
AAAGCCCGTTTCCCCCAGGGAGCCGTAAACCTCGTCGGTGGACACCTGGATGAACTTTTGCACCCCGTGGCGGCGGGCGGCGTCCAGCAGGACGCGCGTACCTTCCACGTTGGTGCGGATAAACGCGCCGGCGTCCGCGATGCTGCGGTCCACGTGGGATTCCGCGGCAAAGTTCACCACCGAAGTGATTTGATTTGCCTTAAAAACGTCCTCGACGCGCTGTTCATCGGCAATATCGCCGTGAATAAATGTATAGCGGGGGTCGTCTTTTACATCGTCAAGATTCTCGAGATTCCCGGCATAGGTTAACTTATCCAGGTTAATCAGTTGGTAGGGGTATTTTTCCAAAAGGTATTTGATAAAATTGCTGCCGATAAAGCCCGCTCCGCCCGTGACGAGAATGCGCAACCTGAAACCCTCCGATCAAAGCACAAAAAATAATCGAGAATTTCCGGTAATTCTCTTTCAAAACCCATTACCAGGCGCCGCTGCGGTAAATCTCCTGCCCACCCATTTGCTGCAATTTCCTTTTGAGGCCGACGGAGTAAGCTATTTCACCTTCCGGATTTACGGGACGGAAGGTTTTTCAAGGCCCCGCTAGCGGTTCTTCGTCGTCCAGTC
Organism: Bacillota bacterium; assembly: GCA_036822475.1. Classification (GTDB taxonomy): domain Bacteria; phylum Bacillota; class Desulfotomaculia; order Desulfotomaculales; family Nap2-2B; genus JAIMBK01. Next base: position 3,312 of record DAISHP010000243.1, on the reverse strand, counting down.
GAAACCGATGGCGGGATCGTCCCAGGGGATGCGCTTTTCGTCCGGGTTCTCCCGGTTGTAGGAGGCGGTGGTAAAGTAGACGATAACGGCCGGCTCATTGCCCAGCACCCGGTAACCGTGCGCCACCATCCGGGGGATAAGGAGGAGGATGGGGTTGTCCTCGCCCATGTAGAAGACGTTGGTTTCTCCTCTGGTGGGGGAATCCTCCCGCAGGTCGTAAAGCACCGCCTGGGCGTTGCCCACGGGGAAAAACCACAGGTCGTCCTGGTGCTCGTGGTAGTGAAAAGCCTTGATTACGCCCGGGTAGGTTTTGGCCAGGGAAGCCTGCCCGAAGCGGGACAAAAGGCCGTCGTCGTCCCGCAGGATTTCCATGAAAAAGCCGCGGTCGTCGCAGTGCCGGATTAATTTTTTAACTTTTACGCCTTCAATCATAATTTCGGGAACAACCCCCTCGATATCAACGTAGTCATTTTTTTGCCGGTGAAGGTCCGAAATGCCGGGGAAGTTCAGGGCTAAATATTCGTTAAATATTTTATTCGCCGGCCGGCTAAATGGGCAGTTCCTGCCGGTACTTCCGGAAAAATTCTGCCAGCGCCTCTTCCCAGGGGCGCAGGTCCGGTAGCCCCTGCAGCCGCAGGCAGTAGTTGTCCAGAACGGAGTAGGCCGGGCGGGGGGCGGGCCGGTTTAACTCCGCCGTAGCAATGGGCTTCACGGCCACGTGGGTCAGCCCCGCCAGCCTGAAAATGCTGCGCGCGAAGTCGAACCAGGAGCAGGCGCCGTTGTTACTGGCGTGGTAAATTCCGTACAGCTCCGTCTGGATGAGCACACCGATGAAGCGGGCCAGGTCTTCCGTAAAGGTCGGCGTGCCCACCTGATCGTTGACGACGGCCACCTCCGGCCGTGCTGAGGCCAGCTTAAGCATTGTTTTGACGAAGTTATTGCCGCGCCGGCCGTACAGCCAGGAAGTGCGCACAATAAAAAAGCGAGCGGAGAAGGCGGCCGCGTAGTTTTCCCCAGCCAGCTTGGATTTTCCGTAGACACTTAAGGGCGCCGGGAGGTCAAACTCCGTGTATGGTTCTTTTTTGCGGCCGTCGAAGACGTAGTCGGTACTTATGTAAACCAGCCTGGCCTTCACCCGCGCCGCGGCCACTGCCACGTTCCGGGTCCCCAGGGCGTTCACCAGGTAGGCGCCGTCCGGCTCCAGCTCGCACCGGTCCACGCTGGTATTGGCGGCGGCGTGAACGACCACCTCCGGGCGCACGGCCTCGACCGCCTCCCGCACCTGGTCGGGCCTGGTCACGTCCAGCCGGTCCCGCCCCGGACAGATCACTTCGTGCCCGCCGGAGCCGGCCTGCCCGCCGGAGCCGGTCAGTTCTTTTTCCAGAGCATGTCCCAGTTGCCCTCCGCCGCCGGTGATCAGCACTTTCATCAAAGAAGCTCCCTTTATCTGGTTTCCGATAGACTCAGCGATTTGTTCCTTTTTCATTCTGGTTCGGGATGATTGCCTAACTTCCCGATGCGGACTTTCCAGGGCGGGACGCCGCTTAATTCTATTCTGGACAGGCCGTCCCGCAGTTTTTCTGAAGCGTCCAGAATCTCCAATCCGATTACACAATTGTTATCATCCAGGTCCATGGTTATTCCTTCTTCCAGATCAATACTATGGGTTGGTGTCCCGTCCCTTAGCTCTAAATATAAAGCATCAACCTCGGCATCCTATTCTATTTTCATTGCTTTTCCCCTTTGGCTCGGGCCGTGAAAAGGATAACTTCACTTTTCTTACGACTCCTTATAAGACTGATTTCCTTATATTTTTCAATATTCCACGGGCCAGATTTCTTTCAGGTTCACCTTCAGGCCGGAAAACAGTTCCGGGGCAAAGACGGCGTTTTCTTCCCAGCAGCGCAGCAGCATGTAAATACCCCGCTCCAGACGGTACTCTTCGAGAGTTTTCTGCTGGGGATCCACCACCCAGAAATAAGGAACCCCGTAGCGGGCGTAAACCTGTGCCTTGGTCACTTTATCCACGCCAGCCGTGGAAGGAGAGGCTATTTCCACCACCAGGTCCGGCGCCCCGGCAATATTTTTTTCGGTGATTATTCCCCGGCGGGCTTCCGAAACGTAAATTAAATCGGGCTGCATAATGCTGACGTTGCTGAAAACAATATCTAAGGGCGCATAAAAAACTTCACCAAGATTATGCTCCCTTACAAAAGCATCCAGGATAGAAAACAACCGGCGCGAAACCCGCTGGTGGACGGTGGTCGGTGAAGGGGTCACGTGCAACACTCCTTCTAAAATTTCGTAGCGCCGACCGTCGTCGGGAAGCCGCTGGTAATCCTCGTAAGTCAAAATGATCTCGCCTGCCGGCGGCGCCGTCCGGGCGCCCGTCGTCGACATAGACCTCACGCACCCCTTTCAAATTCACTTTGCGTTAACTTCATTATAACACGGCCGGCTAAAACCACAAGAATTAACGTAAATTTTGTTTTTCAACCTGCCTGTTCCTCCCGGTCAAAAATCGTCCCGGCGGCGATCGGGTGGCCGCGCAGGAAGTCTTCCGCGTTCAGGCGCCGGCCGCCCTGGAGCTGCAGTTCGACCACGCGCACCAGGCCGGGGTTGGCCTGGACCAGCAGTCCTTCGGCGGGGTGTGCCGCCCGCACCTGCCCCGGCAGCGTCCCCGCCAAAAGAGATTCTTCCCGCGCCACCTCCACCCGCCAGATCTTCAAGACGCGGCCGTCCCACAGGGTGGCGGCGCCGGGCCAGGGGTTTAAGCCCCGCACCTGATTAAAGACGGAGCGGGCGGAAGCGTCCCAGGCAATCAGCTCGTCGGCGCGGGTCAGCGGCGGAGCGTAGGTGGCCCGGGCGTGGTCCTGCGGCCGGCGCGGCAGCCTGCCCGCCGAAAGCCCCGCCAGCGTTTTTACCAGCACCTGCGCTCCCAGCTGCGCCAGGCGGTCGTGGAGGGTGCCGGCGGTGTCTTCGTCCGTGATCGGCAGCGCTTCCTGCAAAAGGATGTCGCCCGTATCCAGCCCCTCGTCCATAAACATGGTGGTGATTCCCGTTTCCCGCTCACCGTTGATGATCGCCCGGTGGATGGGCGCCGCCCCGCGGTATTTGGGCAGCAGCGAGGCGTGCACGTTGATGCACCCGTACTTCGGCATCTTCAAAACGGCGGGGGGCAGGATCTGGCTGAAAGCCGCCACCACGATTACATCGGGAAGCAGATCCTCCAGGGCGGCCAGAAATCCCGGTTCGCTCAGCCGCTGCGGCTGCCAGACGGCCAGGCCGCGCCCGACGGCGGCTTCCTTCACC
>DAISHP010000242.1:0-3950 GCA_036822475.1 Bacillota bacterium | reverse complement strand
ATAGATGGCGAAGGTTATCGGCATTGATCTGGGCACAACGAACTCTTGCGTGGCCGTAATGGAAGGCGGCGAAGCCGTGGTGATCCCCAACGCGGAAGGCGGCCGCACCACTCCTTCCGTGGTGGGTTTTTCCAAAACGGGCGAGCGCCTGGTGGGCCAGGTGGCCAAGCGCCAGGCCGTGAGCAACCCCGAGCGCACCGTTACTTCCATTAAAAGGCACATGGGTTCCAATTACAAGGTAAATATCGACGGCAAGGAATATACGCCCCAGGAAATCTCAGCGATGATTTTGCAAAAATTAAAGGCCGACGCCGAAAGCTACCTGGGGGAAAAAATAGAAAAGGCGGTGATTACCGTCCCCGCCTACTTTACCGACGCCCAGCGGCAGGCCACCAAGGACGCCGGGAAGATCGCCGGGCTGGACGTGCTGCGCATCATCAACGAGCCTACGGCGGCGGCCCTGGCTTACGGCCTGGATAAGGAAGAGGACCAGACCATTTTAGTGTTTGACCTGGGCGGGGGAACCTTTGACGTCTCCATCCTGGAACTGGGGGACGGCGTCTTCGAGGTGAAGGCCACCAGCGGGAACAACCGCCTGGGCGGGGACGACTTCGACCAGCGCATCATCGACTGGCTGGTCACGGAATTCAAGAAGGAAACCGGCATCGACCTGCGCAACGACCGGATGGCCATGCAGCGTTTGAAAGAGGCCGCCGAGAAGGCGAAAATTGAGCTCAGCACGCTGGCCACGACCAACATCAACCTGCCCTTTATCACCGCCGATGCGCAGGGGCCCAAGCATCTGGACATGAACCTGACCAGGGCGAAGTTTGAAGAGATGACCGCCGACCTGATCGAAAAAACCATGGGTCCCACCCGGCAGGCGCTGGCCGACGCCGGACTGGAACCGAAGGACATCCACAAAGTCCTGCTGGTGGGCGGCGCCACCAGGATGCCGGCCGTTCAGGAGGCCGTGCGCCGCTACCTGGGCAAGGAGCCGTACAAAGGGATCAACCCCGACGAGTGCGTGGCCATCGGCGCGGCCATCCAGGCCGGCGTGCTGGCCGGGGAAGTCAAAGACGTTCTCCTTTTGGACGTCACCCCATTATCCCTGGGCATCGAAACCCTGGGCGGCGTGTTTACCAAATTGATCGAGCGCAACACCACCATTCCCACGTCCAAAAGCCAGATCTTTTCTACGGCGGCCGACGGACAGACCACAGTGGAAATCCACGTGCTCCAGGGCGAGCGGCCGATGGCGGCGGACAACAAAACCCTGGGCCGGTTCCAGCTGACGGGCATTCCCCCGGCCCCGCGCGGCGTGCCGCAGATCGAAGTGAAGTTCGACATCGACGTCAACGGCATCGTGCACGTTTCCGCCAAAGACCTGGGCACCGGGAAGGAACAGAGCATCACCATCACCGGCGGAAGCGGTTTATCCGAACAGGAAATCGAGCGCATGGTCAAGGATGCCGAGCAGTACGCCGAGCAGGACAGGAAGCGCAAGGAAGAGGCCGAGGCGCGCAACCAGGCGGACAGCGCCATCTACCAGGCGGAAAAAGCCATCCGTGATTTCGGCGGCAAGGCGGACCAGGCCCAGGTCGACCGCTTAAAGCGCGCCGTTGAAGAGCTCAAAAACGCCCTGCAGGGCAAAGACGTTGACCTGATCAAGCGAAAAACCGAGGAATTGACCAAACCGCTTTACGAAATGACCGCCTCCATGTATCAGCAGCAGGCGGCACAAGGGCAGCAAGGCCAGGCCCAGGGCGGCGGCCCGGCCAAAGACGAAAAAGTAGTCGACGCGGACTACGAAGTGAAGGACGACAATAAGTAAACCAGGCTTAACAGACCGAGGAACAGAAGTAAAGACACAAAGGCAAAATTATTTCGCCTTTTGCCCTTGTGCCTGGAAAACTATGGGACTGGTATTTCCAGGGGAGGCAGGGATAGGGCATCACTTTCCTGATTCCTAACCCCCAATTCCCAATTCCTGTTTTTAAGGTGGGACCGCCGTGGCAAAGCGCGATTATTACGAAGTCCTGGGTGTTTCCCGGGACGCCAGTCAGGAAGAAATTAAAAAAGCGTACCGTAAACTGGCCCGCCAGTACCACCCCGACGCCAACCCGGGGGACAAAAGCGCCGAGGAAAAGTTTAAGGAAATCGCCGAGGCCTACGAGGTTTTAAGTGATCCCGAAAAAAGAGCCAGCTACGACCGCTTTGGCCACGCGGCGGCCAACGGCCAGGGTTTTGGCGGCTTCGGCGGCGAAGGCTTCGGCGGCTTCGGTGACTTCGGCGGTCTGGGCGACCTCTTTGATATGTTCTTCGGCGGGGGTACCCGTGCCCGCCGGGGTCCCCAGAAGGGCGCCGACATCCGGGTGGAGGTGGAAATATCTTTCAAGGAAGCGGCCTTTGGAGTGGAAAAGGATCTCCGCGTGCCGCGCATCGAGGATTGTGAAAATTGCCGGGGAACGGGCGCCGCGCCGGGCACCGCCCCCCAAAAGTGCTCCGTCTGCGGGGGTACGGGGCAGGTGCAGTATGCCCAGAGTACGCCCTTTGGCCGCATCGTGCAGACCCACACCTGCGACCGCTGCCGGGGCACCGGAAGGGTCATCGAAAAGCCCTGCGGCGTTTGCCACGGGGCGGGCAAGGTGCGCCGCACCCGGACCATCCACGTGAAAATTCCGCCGGGGGTGGATACGGGAACCCGCCTGCGGGTGGCCGGCGAAGGAGAGGCCGGCCTGCGCGGGGGCCCGCCGGGTGACCTTTACGTTTACCTGAACGTCCGCCCGCACCGCCTCTTCCAGCGGGAAGGCAACAATATCATTTGCGAAGTGCCCATTTCGTTTGCCCAGGCAGCCCTTGGCGATGAGCTGGAGGTACCCACCCTGGAGGGCACGGCCAAAATCAGGATTCCCGAAGGCACCCAGCACGGCACCGAATTTCGCCTGCGCGGCAAGGGCATTCCCGACCTCAACGGGTACGGGCGCGGCGACCAGTACGTACGGGTGAAAGTAGTCACGCCCACCAGGCTTACCGAGCGCCAAAAGCAGCTCCTGCGCGAATTCGCCATCCTTTCCGGGGAAAACCCGGGCGGCGAATCCAAAGGGTTTTTTGAAAAAGTAAAGGATGCCTTTATGGGATAAATGATGTATTTTTTTGTTCCCCCCGCGCAAATTAAAGAGCAAAAAATAATCGTTGCCGGCCCCGACGCAGTCCACCTGACGCGTGTTTTGCGGCTGGGGCCGGGGGACGGGTTCACGGTTGCCGACGGGCAGGGCAAAGGGTACCGGGCCAGGTTAAGCAAAATCAGTTCCGGGGAAATCGAAGGGATTATTGAAGAAGAATTTATCCTTGCCGCCGAACCCCCGGTTTCCATCACGCTGGTCCAGGGCATCCCCAAGGGCGGGAAAATGGAATTGATCATCCAGAAAAGCACGGAGTTGGGCGTGAAAGAAATTATCCCGCTCCTGGCGGAAAGATCGATCGTCAAACTGGCCGGGGAAAAGCTGGAACAGCGGCGCCTGCGCTGGCAGCGGGTTGCCCGCGAGGCGGCGAAGCAGTGCCGGCGGGGGGAAGTGCCGGCGGTAAGCGTTCCCCTGACCCTGAACCAGGTTTTTTCGCAGATGCCGCCCGGGGCGGTCGGAATCATGCCCTGGGAGGAAGAAGGGGAAGTTTCTTTAAAACAGGTCTTGCCCACTCTCCAGGAAGCACTCCCAGGGGCGGGCATTTTTCTTTTTATCGGGCCGGAAGGCGGGTTTGCGCCCCGGGAAGCGGCACTGGCGAAAGAAAACGGGGTCGTTACCGTCTCCCTGGGCAGGCGCATCCTGCGTACGGAAACGGCGGCCCTGGCGGCGGCAGCCATAATTCTTTACGAACTTGGCGATCTGGGGGGATAAGCATCAAAACAGTCGCGATCGCCACCCTCGGCTGCAAGGTAAATCAATATGATT
>DAISHP010000241.1:0-3957 GCA_036822475.1 Bacillota bacterium | reverse complement strand
GTGCCCTGATTTACAAATCTTTATTGGCTTGCCCAGAAAGGAGAGCGAAGAAACGATGCGACCGGTCGAGCTTAAACCAGGTCTGTACTGGGTAGGGGGAATTGACTGGGACCTGCGTTCCTTTCACGGTTACCTTACCCCGCGGGGAACTACTTATAACGCCTACCTGATTAAGGACGAGAAAATTGTCCTGGTGGATACCGTCAAGCATTACCTGTTCGACGAAATGTTAAGCAGAATCAAGGAGGTTGTCGACCCGGCGAAAATCGATTACCTTGTGGTCAACCACGTGGAAATGGACCATTCGGGCAGCGTTCCGAAAGTAATGGAAGTTGCCCCGGGAGCGAAGGTAGTCACCTCTCCCAACGGGAGAAAGGGGCTGCTCCGGCACTACCGGAAAGAATGGAATTTTATGGTGGTGGGTTCCGGGGAAGAACTGACCATTGGCCGGCGCACCTTAAAGTTTGTCCACACCCCGATGGTGCACTGGCCGGATTCCATGGTCACCTATCTCCCGGAAGAAAAAGTGCTTTTACCCAACGACGCCTTCGGCCAGCACATTGCCAGCGCCGAACGCTTTGACGACGAGCTGGGGTGGGACGTCGTGCACGAGGAGGCGGCGAAATATTACGCGAACATCGTCCTCCCCTATGGTGAGCAGGTAAACAAGGCGCTGGACGTGGTTGCGCAACTGCCGCTGGAGATGATCGCGCCCAGCCACGGCCTGATCTGGCGCACTTATCTGCCTGACCTGCTGAAGGTTTACCGCCAGTGGGCAAATCACGAAACAAAAAGAAAAGCCCTGGTTGTTTACGATACCATGTGGGGCGCGACCAGGAGAATTGCCCTGGCGCTGCGGGACGGCCTGGAAGACGCCGGCGTCCCCGTGACCGTCAGATGCCTGCAGACCAGCCACATCTCCGAAATCATGCCCGACGTACTTGTCTCGAAGGCCATTTTAGTCGGCACCCCGACTTTAAACAACGGCATGCTGCCCACGGTAAGCGCTTTTCTCACGTATTTAAAGGGTTTAAGGCCCAAAAAGCGCGTTGGTTTTGCCTTCGGCTCCTACGGCTGGGGCGGCCAGGGGGCAAAAGAAGTCAGGGCGGCCATGGAAGCGATGGGCTGGGAAGTACCCCTGGATGTCCTGAATATTCAGTATACCCCGGACGATGCTGAACTGGCTTCTGCCCGCGCCGCGGGGTGCCAGCTGGCCGGGGTTATTTAAAAGAAATGGCGCCTTTCTTCGGGGTAACAGCAGTGCTGGTTTACAGCGCCGTGAACAGTCCTTTTGCCTGGACCCGGAAGGTAACCGATGGAAAGCGAGCAGCGATACCGTCACCTCTTCGCTAGCCGGGGCATGCCGCTGCCAGCTCCAGCCGGGGGAATTTTGATTCCGGTAATCCCACTTTGTGAACTAAAAAAGGAGGTACGTTGACCTTGAGTTACGGTATTTTTAAGCAGCGTATCGGCATGGTTGCGGTGGATGTAATGGCCGCCTGCGGCGTACTGACGCCGGAGCAGTGGGTGGCTCTGGGGGAAGTAGCTCTTCGGAACCAGGTTTTTCGTTTCAAGTTTACCACCCGCCAGACGGTAGTGGTAGTATTGCCCGAAGAGAACGTTCCATCGTTTGCCAAAAATTTAGAAGCAGCCGGTTTGAAGATTGCCCCGTATAAAATGGCCGTGCGTGCGGTTAAAGCCTGCGCTGGCCACCCCGCTCTTTGTCCCCGGTCCCTAGCCGACGCCCTGGGTTTGGGTATTTCCCTGCAGGAAAGGTACACCGGGCAGAAGACCCCTAAAGACTTTAAAATAGCCGTGGCCGGTTGCGCCCGGGGCTGCACGGACCCCCAGTGCGCCGACTTTGGAGCGAGAGCTTCCGGGGAAGAACGCTACGACATCTTCATTGGGGGTCGTGGCGGAACTGTCCGGCCGGTTCATGGGCGGCTGATGGCCAGGAGCGTTTCTGCCGAACAGGTGCAGGCTCTCTTGGGGTGGGTGCTGGAGCGCTATAAGGCTGTGGCCCAGCCTTTCGAAAGGTTAGGACAGACCATCGACAGAGTCGGCCTTGATTATTTTCTTCCTCCGGAAGAGCTGACCGCTCAATCCGGGACCGATGAGGCATCTGAATTCGCTACTTTTTTGCAAAGTTAGGAGGAATTCTTATGAACGTTTTCTCCGTAGAAGAAGTTGATCTGCAGGCCCTGTTAAACAGGGTGGAAGCGGTTTGTTCCTCCTGCGACTCATTCAAAACGCCGAAGTGCAATGAATCGCAGTGCCTGGCGGGCTTTGCCCGTAAGGTGCTCAAATTTGCCGTGCAGAAAAAAGCCTGGGATATTCCCGGTGCGTCAAAGCTGCTGCCCGCCAGGGACTTTAAACCGTATTATCTGGATCAGGTGGCGCCGGCTATCGCAGAGACCTTGCGCCAGTGCCGGCAGTGCCGCGACAACCACTCGCCCGACTGCGTTGTTGCTCTGGTGCGCACGGCCCTGGAAAGCACGCTGCTCGAGGAAAAGATCGATTATCCTGGAAGTGTCTTTTTGTATCTGACTAAAATTAAAGAACAACATCCAGAACTGTCAACTGCCCTGGCCCAGGAACTGCAAAAAAAGTAATAACGGAGAGGATTCGTGCTGTGTCGACTGTCAACCTTACCCAGTTATTGTTATCCCTTTCCTCGGCCATGGATTATACCCGACAGGGAATAAACTACCACCACCTGCGCGTGGCCAGTATGTGCCGCCACTTCGCCGACGAGCTGAAACTGCCGGAGGCAGAAAAACAGAAGCTTTTCCGGGCGGCGCTGCTGCACGACTGCGGGGCCAGCACCTTTCGGGAAAAGGCTGTGCTCGTTGATTTTGAAACTGCGCGCGCCTGGGACCACAGCCGGCGGGGCGCGGAACTGCTGCACCTGTCTTCCGTTTTGCGTGAACTGAGCCCAATCATAGCCTCCCATCACGACCGTTATGGCGAGGAGAACCCCAGCGGGTTAAAGGGAGAAAGCATTCCCCTGGCCGCCAGGATCATCCACCTGGCCGACCGGATAGACGTACTGGCGGGGGAGCAACCGGAGCTCACCCGTTCCGAGGCGGTGGAGAAGATAAAAAAATCGGCCGGTACAATGTTCGACCCCCTGCTGGTGGAGGTTTTCGACCGCCTGCAGGAAAAGGAGGCTTTCTGGCTGGACCGGCAGCCGTAGTTTCTGCCGGCTGCCGTAAAAGAAGAGTTCCGGTTTAAGGACGCCTGCGGTTTGAATGCCGTTTTGGAAATCGGGGAGATATTTGCCCGCATCATCGACGCCAAAAGTCCCTTCACGCACCGTCATTCCAGGGGGGTGGCGCTTGTTGCCGGCGAGCTCGGCCGGATGGCGGGTTTAGATGTCTGTTGCATCCGGCTGCTTGAGCTGGCCGGCTTAATTCACGACCTGGGCAAGCTCAGCATCCCGGACGAAATCCTGGACAAGCCGGCGGCACTGAACAAGGAGGAAGCAGCTTTCATGCGCCGTCATTCGTATATAAGTTACCGGATCATCCAGAGCGTTGACGGACTGGAAGATATTGCCGGATGGGCTGGATTTCACCATGAAACATTGAACGGCCGGGGATACCCCTTTTGCCTGAGGGAAAAAGAGCTTTCCCTGGAAAGCCGGATTGTGGCTCTGGCCGATAAGTTTGTCGCTTTAACAGAGGAGCGCCCCTACCGCCCGTCTCTTTTGCCTGCAAAGGTAAAATCAATTTTGCAGGATATGGTAAGGCAGGAGCAGGTTGACGGCGAACTGTACCTTGTCCTGGAGAAAAGATTGGAGGAAATGCAAGAGCAGGTTAAATCACTTACTTCCATCGTCTAGTGCTGGAAGCCCGACGCCGGGAAGCTGAAAGAAATGACCGGCCGGTTCAAGCTCTAAAGGAAGAGAAGAACTGGAGAAGATAATTTTGGAAAAGCTCGAAACACAGTAAAAAA
>DAISHP010000240.1:0-3959 GCA_036822475.1 Bacillota bacterium | reverse complement strand
GAAAAAGGGGGCTTAAAACCCGGTTTAAAACGACGGCTCCCACCGCAACTTTCGTGAGGAAAGATTCCGAATCCGCTTCGGCCGTAATCAGCCGCGCCAGCAAATCAAAATCCGACCGGACGTAAGGAACGCGCCCGGGCAGAACGCCGCCCCTGCTCACCTGGCCGGGGCTCGTCCCCCCGGAACCCGCTGGCGGAGCAGGGATAACCAGCCTCTGGCCGGGGTAAATCATTGCCGACGTCAGCCCGTTAGCCAGCATGATGTCTGAATAACTGACTCCGAAATAACTTCCGATTAAATAAAGCGTGTCCCCCGGGCGGACGGTATAAGCGGAAGAATTTGCCCCGCCCGGGTTGGGCGGGATATATAATTTCTGACCGGGGTAAATAAGATCACCGGTCAGTCCGTTCGCCCTCTGAATGGCTTCCGGTGATGAACCGTACCACTGGCTGATGAGATAGAGGGATTCGCCGGAACTGACGGTATGGACGGCGGCAGAAGCGTGGTGCGGAAAGGAAAAGACAAACCAAAGGGAAATTCCGAAAAGCAAAGCACGACTTAGCGATAATCTGCCGGATAAACGCATTTTTTTCCCTCCTGGCGGCCTCCGGGGTTAGCTGACGGGTTCGGGACGAGGGTTTCCCTACCGGGCTTCGCAATCGGAAAATTCACCTCCCTGGCGCAGACCCGGATTCACCCCAGAATAATTTTCATCCCCCGTACCTGTAAAACAGGAATTCGGCCTTTTTTAAATTAAATCGTAACAATTATACAACCTTGCCGTTTACAGTGACAAGCGGTATTTATTACCATTTAAGTTCTTGAATATAATCTTTTCGGCTGGTTAAACTATGGATGCAGGGTTCGTAATGGCCGGGCCCAGGCTGCTGCAGGGTCAAGAAATGGCTCTGCAGCAGCCGGCCAAAGGCCGGTACCGGGTCGAAAGGGCTCGGTACCCGCCGGCGGGCAGATTCGGAGATGTTCCGGCAGGCTCTGCAGCAGTCCGAAGGATTGCTGCAGGGTCACAAGGGACATCTCCGGGTCGAGCTAAGATCAGTGCCGGTGCCGGCATGACAATTTTAGATTTGTCTTGGGTCCACCGTGGCCGAGAGATTACGGTGGGCTCACAAGGTATCGGCACTGGTCGAGCAAAGGTCATTACGGGTTTCGTAACGGTCCGCGGCAGCCGAAAGGTTGTCGCGGGCTGCGCAGAAATCCGTAGTGGCCGGAGCGAAGGTCATTACGGGCTCCTAACATAGTCCGGCACTTAAAGCCTTTAAGTGCCGGACTTGTTTTAAATAAGGAAAAAGTAAAAAAGGCACAGAAGCACAAAGTTAAAAAACGCTTCCCTTGTGCCTTTTTTCCTTTGTACCTTTTTCCCTTTATGTCTTTGTGCCCTTATCCCTTTGTGCCTTTATGCTTTTGCCTTTGTCCCTTTTGTGCCTTTCCCTTAAATCTTCTCCAGAGCCCGGGCGCCTACCGGGCTGATCTTTAAAACCATGGTGCGGGCGCGCACGCCGCTTTGCCGGAAGGTATCCTTCATCACGCGGCCAATCAGTTCAAAATTGCTATCCGCAAAGGCCAGCAGGCTTGGTCCCGCGCCGCTCAGGCAGACGCCGCGGGCCCCGGCCAGCCGGGCGGCCGCCAGGACTTTTTTCATTCCTGGCACCAGGGAGGCGCGGTAAGGCTGGTGGATCCGGTCCTCCATGGCCGCCGGCAGCAGGCTGAAATCGCCCTGATGGAAAGCGGTGATTAATAAAGCCAGGCGCCCAAGGTTAAACACTGCGTCCTGCAGGCTGACCAGCTGGGGCAAAACGTCCCGGGCCGTTTTGGTTAACACGGAGAAGTCGGGAATAGCCAGAACAGCCTTTAAACCGGGTGGGGGTGCAATCTTCACCCATTTTATTTCCCCGTCCACCGCCACCGAAACGACGATCCCCCCGAACAAAGCCGGCGCAACGTTGTCCGGATGGCCTTCCAGGGCCGCCGCCAGGGTTAACAGTTCCTTTGGCGACAGCCTGTTCCCCGCCAGGACATTGGCCGCGATCAACCCGCCCACGATGGCCGCCGCGCTGCTTCCCAGGCCCCTGGCCAACGGGATGCGGTTGATTAATTTAATTTTCAACCCCGGCGGGACACTTTCCGTCTGCTTAAACAGGCGCATGGCGGCCCGGTAAACGATATTGCTTTCGTCGCGGGCAATTTCGGCCGCTCCCTCGCCCTGGACTTCGATGAAAAGCCCGGAGTTGGCGCGCGCCATCTCTACCGTATTGTACAGTTGCAGGGCAATTCCCAGACAGTCAAAACCCGGCCCCAGGTTAGCCGCGGTAGCCGGTACCTGCACACGAACCATCGGTTTAACCTTCCTCTTTTCCTTATCGGTAAAACAAAGGCCTCAATCAGCCTTGCGGACGTCCTCGTCATCCACCCGGATCACCGCACAAACCTCGTCGACGGCGGACAGTTTTTCCACAATCGCCAGGGCATCCCGCAAGTTTTGCTCGCTCACCCGGTGCGTGACCAGCACTATCTCGGCGCGGCGCCCGTCCGTATGCTTCTGGATGACCGAGGCCAGGCTGACCTCCTTGTCCCCGAAAGCGTAGGCAATCGACGCCAGCACCCCCGGGCGGTCCGCCACCGCCATCCGCAGGTAGTATTTACTTTGAAGATGCCCCACCGGCAGCACGGGCTTTTGCTCAAAGCAGGTGCAGCCGTTAATGCCCGCCGCCCGGTGCAGGCGGTTGCGCGCCGCCTCCATGACATCGGCCGCCACCGCGCTGCCCGTAGGCATTTCCCCCGCCCCGCGCCCGTAAAACATGGTGTTCCCGACGGCGTCCCCCTGGACGTAAATGGCGTTAAAAACCCCGTTTACCGCGGCCAGGGGGTGTTCGCGCGGGATCAAGGTGGGGTGCACTCTGGCCTCGATCCCGTTTTCCGTTTCCTTAGCAATCCCCAGAAGTTTAATCACGTAGTTCAGTTCCCCGGCGTACGCAATGTCGCGGGCCGTAATCCGGGTGATCCCCTCCACGTAAACGTCATCCAGGCTAACCCGGCTGTTGAAGGCGATCGAGGCCAAAATGGCCAGCTTCCGGGCCGCGTCCAGGCCGTTGATGTCCGCGCCGGGGTCGGCCTCCGCGTACCCCCTGGCCTGCGCTTCGGCCAGCGCTTCGGCAAAGCCTGTCCCTTCGGCGCTCATTTTGGATAAAATATAATTGGTTGTCCCGTTAATTATCCCCATAATTTTCTGGATTCGGTTGGCCGCCAGGCAGTGTTTTAGCGGCCGGATGATCGGAATACCGCCCCCGACGCTGCCCTCAAAAAGCAGGTCGGCCGCGTTGGCCGCCGCCGCTTCGAACAGCTCCCGGCCGTGCCGGGCAATCAGATCTTTATTGGCGGTGACCAGGCTCTTCCCGTTTTTTAAGGCCTGCCGCGCGTAGTCCAGGGCCGGGTGCAGGCCCCCCATTACCTCGACCACGATCGCGATCTCGGGATCGTCGAGTACATCGCGGTAATCCGTAGTCAAAACGGCCGGGTCGATTTCCAGCCCCCTGTCTTTATCGAGCGAACGCACGAGGATCCGGGCGATTTCCAGCCGGGCACCGATCCGCCGGCAGATATTTTCGGCATTGCCGGTCAGGATCCGGTAGACCCCTTTACCCACCGTCCCCAGACCCAGTAAACCCACCTTGATTACCTTCTCCAATGTCAATCGTCTCCCCAGAAAACAGGAATTAGGGGTTAGGCATTAGGAATTAGGGGTAAATACGGACATAATTATTTTCTTTACTTTATGAAGGGAAAGAACGTTCGTCATGGAAAACTCATCAATAATAATTCCCAATTCCTAATTCCCCTTCTTCTTTTATATCATCATCGGCAAAAATAAGCAATAATAAAAAACCGGTCGATACTGTCAAGTAAAAGTGGGTTGTTCCCGATAATTTCCAAGGCAACTCAGC
>DAISHP010000239.1:0-3962 GCA_036822475.1 Bacillota bacterium | reverse complement strand
CGAAGCCCAGCGCATTCGCCTGGCCACCCAGATCGGGTCGGGGTTGATGGGGGTGCTCTACATCCTGGACGAGCCGAGCATCGGCCTGCACCAGCGGGACAACCGGCGGCTGCTGGAAACGCTCCTGCGCCTGCGGGACCTGGGCAACACGGTGATTGTGGTCGAGCACGACGAAGAAACGATCCGGACGGCGGACCATATCGTCGATATCGGCCCGGGGGCGGGGGCGCACGGCGGGGAAATCGTGGCCCAGGGGACCGTGGCGGACATCATGAATAACCCGGCTTCCCTTACCGGCCAGTACCTGAGCGGGAAAAAGTTTATTCCCGTGCCGGTCTTTCGCCGTCCCGCCAACGGGAAGGTGCTGGAAGTTTTGGGGGCCCGGGAGCACAATCTGAAGAATATCAACGTGACTTTTCCGCTGGGCATGTTTATCTGCGTAACCGGCGTTTCGGGTTCGGGGAAAAGCACCCTGGTGAACGAGATTCTGTATAAATATCTGGTCCGGGAACTCAACGGCGCCCGGGCCCAGCCCGGGAGCTGCCTGGGCATCAAGGGCCTGGAGCACCTGGATAAGGTGATTAACGTCGATCAATCGCCCATCGGCCGCACCCCCCGCTCCAACCCGGCCACTTACACGGGAGTTTTCACCGACATCCGGGACCTGTTTGCCCAGCTGCCCGAAGCGCGGGTGCGCGGGTACAAGCCGGGCCGCTTCAGCTTTAACGTAAAGGGCGGGCGCTGCGAAGCCTGCTTCGGCGACGGGATCATCAAAATTGCCATGCATTTCCTGCCGGACGTCTACGTGCCCTGTGAGGTGTGCAAGGGAAAGCGCTATAACCGGGAGACCCTGGAGATCAGGTATAAGGGGAAAAACATTGCCGAAGTGCTGGACATGACGGTCGACGAGGCGGTGGAATTCTTCCGCCCCATCCCGAAGATCCACCGGCGGCTGAAAACCCTGCAGGACGTCGGTCTGGGCTATATCCGCCTGGGGCAGCCCGCGCCGGAGCTTTCCGGCGGCGAGGCCCAGCGGGTCAAGCTGGCGACAGAACTCTCCCGCCGCTCCAACGGCCGCACTTTTTACATTCTGGATGAGCCGACCACCGGCCTGCACATGGACGACGTAAACCGCCTCCTGCAGGTTTTGCACCGGCTGGTGGAGGCCGGCGATACGGTGGTCGTCATCGAACACAACCTGGACGTGATCAAAACGGCCGATTACATCATCGACCTGGGTCCCGAGGGGGGCGACCGGGGCGGCCGCATCGTTGCTGCGGGCACCCCGGAAGAAGTTGCGCAGGTGCCGGAGTCCTATACCGGCCAGTTTTTAAGAAAAGTGCTCCCCTCCGTCGCCGTTGACACCGGAAAGAAGGTGGTCGGAATTGACGCCCGAGGAAAAACTGAATTACCTGCCGGCCCGGCCGGGCGTTTATTACTTTAAAGACAGCGCCGGGAAAGTTATTTACGTGGGCAAGGCGGTTTCCCTGAAAAACCGGGTCCGTTCCTATTTTCAGAACGGGGCGCGAGCCACCCCGAAAGTCCGCTCCCTAATGGCCCGCGCCGCCGATTTCGAATACATCGTGACGGACAACGAAGTGGAGGCGCTGATTTTAGAGGCGAACCTGATTAAGGAGCACCGCCCGCGCTATAACGTTTTTCTGAAAGACGACAAAAGTTACCCTTATTTAAAAGTTACCCTGGCGGAGGAATTCCCCCGGGTGGGCGTGACCCGCCGCCTGGTTCCGGACGGCTCCCGTTATTTTGGCCCGTACACCGAAGTTGGGGCGGTTCGCGAAACCCTTGACCTTTTGCGCCGGCTTTTTCCCTTCCGGACCTGCAAAAAGAAAATTGAAGCGCCGGCTGCAGGAGACCAAAACGCTGCTTCCCGCCCCTGCCTGAATTATCACATCCGGCGCTGCCTGGCGCCCTGCTGCGGCCTGGTGGATCAACAGACTTACCGGACGCTCATCCAGGAGGTGTGTCTATTTTTAGAAGGCCGCCAGGAAGACCTGCTCAAGCAACTGCAGACCCGGATGCGCCGGGCGGCGGAAGAACTGCAGTTTGAAAAGGCCGCCGCCTTGCGGGATCAGATTGCCGCGATGAAAAAAGTAATCGCTGAGCAGAAGGTAATTTCCGTAGGCCGCGGGGATCAGGACGTTATTGCGGTGGCGCAGGGGGACGAACTGGCCTGCGCAGCCGTTTTTTACGTGCGGGGCGGGAAATTAACCGGCCGGGAAACTTTTTACCTGCCCAACCCGGAAGGGATGGACGCCGCCGAGGTCCTCACGGCCTTCCTCAAACAATATTATCACCAGGCGAAATTCGTGCCCGAAGAAATTCTGGTTTCCGGACTGGTGGCGGGGGAAAAAGAAGTCATTGCCAGCTGGCTGGCGCAAAAGCGGGGCGGCCGGGTCAGTTTGCGGGTCCCCGCGCGCGGAGAAAAAAAGAAAATGGTGGCGATGGTTTGGGAAAACGCCCGGCTTTCCTTAAAAGAAGCGGAACTGGCGCGGACGGGCAAACCGGCCGGGGAAAAAGTCCTGACCGGCCTGGCGGAAATCCTGGGGTTGCCGAAGGCGCCGGAGCGCGTGGAATGTTTCGACGTTTCCAATATCCAGGGGGCGGAAAACGTCGCCTCCCTGGCGGTAATGGAAAAAGGCCGGCTGGACCCGGGTCAGTACCGGCGCTTTAAAATTCGCGCGGTGGAAGGCCCCAATGACTACGCCTCCCTGCAGGAAGCAATCCGCCGGAGGTTTTTGCGCGCCCAGGAAGAACAAAAATTAATCGACCAGGGCCGGTTGAGCACCAGAGAAGGTAAGTTTTTCCGTTTGCCCGACCTGGTCATGGTCGACGGCGGCAAAGGCCAGCTTGCGGCCGCCCGGGAAGTACTCAACGAGCTCGGTTATGCACACCTCCCCGTGTGTAGTCTGGCCAAAAAAGAAGAAAGTATTTTTCTGGAATGGGCAGACGAACCTTTGCGCCTGCCGGGCGATTCCCCCGTCCTGCATTTGCTGCAAAACTTAAGGGACGAGGCCCACCGTTTTGCCGTCACCTATCACCGGAAATTGAGGACAAAGCGCAACCTGGGCTCCCTCTTAGACGAAATCGACGGTATCGGCCCCGGCCGCCGGCGCGCCCTGTTGAAAGCCTTTCCCTCGCTGGCGGCAATCCGGCAGGCGTCCGTGGAAGAACTGGCGAAAGTGAAGGGGATGAACCGTTCTGCAGCGGAAGCAGTATATAAATATTTTAGGGATTAGGTTTCGAGGGAGTGTGCCGGATGCCGGAACCTTTATTTGTCGGGGTTGACCTGGGCGGCACGAAAATTTACACGGCGCTGGCCAATGCCCGGGGGAAAATCCTGGCGGAAGTGAAAATACCCACCGAAGCCGGCGGCGGAATGCAGCACGTGTTCCGGCGGATTGTTCAGACGGTGGAGCAAGTCTGCGGGCAATCCGGGATCAACGTCCGCCCCGCCTTTTTGGGAATTGGCGCCCCGGGACCCACAGATTCCGAAAAAGGGATCGTTCACCAGGCGCCCAACCTGGGCTGGCGGGATGTCCCGCTGAAGGAACTCCTGGAAGAAGCGCTCGGGCTGCCGGTGGTTGTTGCCAACGACGCAAACCTGGCCGCTCTGGGCGAACACGTTTTCGGCGCCGGGCAGGGCGTGGCCGACCTGGTTTACGTGACGGTGAGCACAGGTATTGGCGGCGGTTTTATTTTGGGGGGGAAACTGTACTCCGGCGCTTCCTTTGGCGCAGGGGAAGTGGGCCACCTGACCGTCGACCCGGACGGTCCCCTGTGTAATTGCGGCAACCGGGGCTGTCTGGAAGCTGTGGCCTCGGGTTCGGCGATGGCCCGCCGGGCCCGGGAAATGGTCGAAAAAGGCTGCGGGCAGGGAATATTGCAGGCCGCCGGCGGCAAAGATCAAATTAGCGCCGTAAGCGTATCCCGGGCCGCGGCGG
>DAISHP010000238.1:0-3963 GCA_036822475.1 Bacillota bacterium | reverse complement strand
CAACTGCTCCGGAACAACCACGTATTTTTTGCCCGCCCAGAAAACATAAAGGTTTACGGTAGCCACGGCGGCGCCAAGAAGAAAAAACGAAAAAAGAAAAATCAGCGCGGCGGCGTGCCCGCGCCTGAATGATTTTGGGCTGAAAAGCAACTTTTCACCCTCCACGCACCGAACACCCCTTTCCTTGCTGCCTCGCGATCTTATGTGCCGATTTCGAACGACACCAGGTGGTCAAAATAATAGGGCATAAACTGCCGGTACCAGGCTGCATTGGGGATTGTATCGTAATCGAACCGCATGCGGACGGTAACTTTTGTTCCCGGAGGATGGTTACCGGTCGCGGCAACGGCTTTTTTCACACTTTCACCCAACTCCGCGAGGGTTCTGCCGCTGACGGCAATTCTTGCATTGTCGGCAACCCATCGCTGCCCGTCGTGGATCAGGCGCAAATCTATATTTATCCGGTGCTTAGCCATAATCCCTGCCCCTCCCGGACACCATGCTTTCATCGTGGTAAGCATCGCCAAACGCCCGTCAAACTCTTCCCCGCTGATCACCGATTTTGCCCCGCTGTATTTCCTGCCAAAAGCAGCGCGCACCTCGTTGCTGGCGGCAAGCATGGCCACAAGTTTACCGCCCAACAAAAAAGAGTACGGCGGCACGGCCCCCAGGACAAAGGTATCCATAACATATTTGAGGCGGTAACGCCGGGTTTGTCTATCCCAGCCAACCTGCTGGTCCCGGGTGGCCAGGCTGAATACCGGGTCGCCGGGGCCGATAATTCCGAATCCTTTTCAGGAAATGCGGTTCTTTACGCCACAGCTTCTTCTTTCCTCTTTCAATTTTATGTTTAACCGCCATCTGGTGTAAAGAACGAATATTTTCCTTATCCAGGTTTTCCGGGGGTAATATTTTTCCATCTTTAAGACGAAAGCCCTGCAGCGTCAGGTTATTTATTATTAAATCCCTGATTTTATCAGCTTCCATCTTTGTTTCCACCGTTAAAATCAATTTCCTGAGACGAAAAACCTTTTTTGCTTCCGTGCTGGTTGCAGCAACTGGCCCTTGAGCTATTGAATTGACAATATTGGTTTTATACTGTAAGCTAAACATAGAGGTGATCCTTATGGAAAACATCATTAATGTGGAAAATGCCAGGCGAATTCTGGGGGATTTGATCAGCCGGGTAAACGAAAATAAACAACCGGTAGTCATCACCCGGCGCTCGAAGGAAAAGGCCATTCTTTTGGATTATGATGAGTACGTGCGATTGAAAGCCCTGGCCGAAAAGGCAAAGGAAGACCGGTTAATCGAAGCCCTGGAGAAGATCCAGCAAGCAGTCGCCGAAGCCGGTATTTCCTATGAAGCAGTCACCGAAGCCATTCGCGAGGTTCGTTCCAGATGAAAGTCGTTATGGACACAAATATACTGGTATCAGCCATCGGTTGGACTGGCCCCCCGCACCAGTTGCTAAAAGCATGTATAGGAGGAAAACTAAAGCTTTTTATCAGCCCGGCTTTGATCGAAGAATTGATCCTGGTTATAGCCCGCCCGAAGCTTAAAGTGGTCGCCGCTCATCCTGATTTGCCCCGGATAATATCCTGGTTGTGCCAACCGGAACGTCTAATTATCCCCCGGCAGCAGCTAAATGTCATCACGGAAGATCCCGCCGACAACAGGGTTCTCGAGTGTGCACTGGAGGCAGGCGCCGGGGCCATCGTTTCCGGCGACGAACACCTGCTGGATTTGAAAATCTTTTCTGGCATCCCCATCCTGAAGGCTACCGAAGCATGCCGGGCCTGGAAAATTACCTGACTTCGGGCTTTTCCCGGTTCTGTGGTTCGAGAAAGGTACCCGACCGCCCGGTCATGTCAGTAGACAGGTCAGGCCAGTGGATACAATAGTACTATTACCCCGGCAGGGTGTGTTCCCATTTGCCTGCACTGTTTACCTGCACCCGGAGAGGAATAAAAATGCTTCTCGAAAGCGAAAAAATTATCAGTGAAATTAAACGCCATGTCCAGGACCGGCCACAGGTGGCCGTGGCCTATTTGATGGGGTCTTATGCCGGGGGTACGGCCACCTCTTTGAGTGATGTGGATGTGGGCATCGGCCTTTACCCCTCCCTGTGCCCGAACACAGACGACGCCCTGGACCTGGCAGCGGCACTGGAATACTCCCTGACGGAGGCGCTTTTTCCCGGTTATGACCCCGAACCCCGGGCGGAATGGCTCTTCACCCCGGTGGAAGTGGTGGTGCTGAACGCACCCCACACCCTTTCTTCCCTCCCCTGGATGCTGGCCGGCGCCCTGCCGGTCCACACCCCGGACCATTCCTTTAAAGTGGAACTGGAAAAGCTGGCTTTCCGGCACGGCCGCCCCACGCCGGAGGAGGCCACCATTGCCGCCTGGCGGCTAAAGGCAACCTGGATCGTCCGCACCGCCCGGGGCCAGGTTTTTGCCTCCTATGAGGGCATTCTGCGCACCTGCCTGAACCTGGCCCACCGGGCGGTGGTCAGGCTGGGGCTACCCGTACCGGAAGAACGGCAACAGCTGCCCCTGGTACTGTACCGGGCCGGCATCATTACCCGGCGGGCGGCTTCCTTTATCACAGAAGCCATCAATATACTGTGCCACGATCGTGTAAACTTCCAGGCGTGGGAATACCTGCACCATAACCTCCACCTGCTGGCCGACTATGCCCTGCAGGTGGAAGACGCCCTGGAAAGGACCGTGAAGCAGCAGCAACCGGCGAGATAGAGCCTTGCAGCGCCACCCAGAACCTGCAACCCGGTCTCTGCCAGTAGCAGTGGGATCCTGCCTCAAGGGAACGGCTTGATATAGCCCGATGAAGGACATATGCTGTTGGTAAGGAGGTTCGTAGCAGGTATTCATATGTTAAGGGCACGATTAGCGAGTAAGAGCCAGATAACCATACCGGTAACTGTGCGCCGCATGCTTAACCTCCAACCGGAAGACGACCTACTCTTTGATATAAGCCCGGAAGGCGAGGTTAGGGTAAAATCTTTTAAACGCAAGCGCTTAACAGAGTTGTACGCTTCTTTACCAACCGTTAAGGAATATCCTGGCAAAGAAAAAGTGCGTGAGGAAGTAGCCGCCAGTATTGCCCGGCAGATCCTGGGTAAAGGGAAAGAAAACTTTCGTGCATCATTCCGTTCCTCTTGCTAAAGCAAGTAGGCCGTGCCCGAGTTCCATCAACCTTACCACGAAGTCCGACTGCGAGAACCGGATCATCACTTCGCTGCTTCGGCTGTGGGAGAGGATGTTCAGGCTGCCGCACCAGGCGATTTTCCTGTCCACGAAGGCGAGCTTTTCGTGCAGTTCTCTGCAGTACAACACCTTGACCCCCGCCTGGGACCACAGGGAATTGGCTATCACTTAGTAGTCACCATATCCGAATCCAAACCCTGACGCTGTATCTCAATCTCCTTTGATTGTCGTATGGCAACCACCGGAATATCCAGATGAAACGGGAAAGCTGAAGGTATTTGCAATAATTGTTGCAGCGGCATTATCGGGGTGGGTTCTGAACTCAGCAGGGCTTCCAAAAACCATAATTGAACATCTTCACTGGTGGTTTCCTTCTTAGCGGCAGGGACATAAATGCCCTTCGTAGACGTGTCCACGAGAACACCCCAGTCCACCATTGAACGAACTACCCGCTGGCAGGCCCGTCGCACTGTTGCCCTCTCCCCCCAGCACTCCGCCAAACGTCGGGAAATTTGTTGCAAAGAAACTTCATTCTGAAGCGTCAATAGGCGGCCGATTATCGTTGCCATGTCCCGGAAAAAAGGATAGGCCAACAGCGTCATGCCCCAGTGCAGCCAGAGGCGCGTGCCGGGGTCACTTTCGAGTAAAATTTTTAGGGCCCTGCCTTGTAATAATCGGTGCTCATCCGGTACCCTTGCCCATATACGAGTTAATACTGTAACAGTTTTCCTTC
>DAISHP010000237.1:0-3965 GCA_036822475.1 Bacillota bacterium | reverse complement strand
GCATGGCAAACGCATCCGGCCCTGTTATGTCATTAATGGTCTGCAATGACCTGTTATGTTATCTGGAAACCTTCCGCCATCAGCAAAAAAAGGCTGATGGCCTTTATTTTCTCCGCCATAAAAAAGCCAGGGAACGGCGGCCGGGCTCGGGTTTCAGCACTTTGTTCAGGCGCTCAAGTAAATTTGGCGGGTCCAGGTTTCGGGCCAGGACCCCTTCGATGGCCAGGGAGACTTCCCCCGTTTCTTCCGAAACAATAATTGCCAG
This sequence comes from Bacillota bacterium, assembly GCA_036822475.1. Taxonomy (GTDB): domain Bacteria; phylum Bacillota; class Desulfotomaculia; order Desulfotomaculales; family Nap2-2B; genus JAIMBK01. The sequence goes on along the minus strand of DAISHP010000237.1, from coordinate 3,700 downwards.
GGCGTCGGATACTTCCGTAATGCCCACGCCCGCCCGGTGGCGGGTGCCCAGTTCTTTGCTGATCTGGATGCCTTCGGCCAGCGGCAGAAAGCAGGCCGCGGCGGCAACCCGGTTGCCCCGGATAATTACGGCGCCGTCGTGCAGGGGGGTGTTGGGAATAAAGATGTTGATCAGCAGTTCGGCAGAGACAATTCCTTCAATCTTGATCCCCCGGTCGATGTATTCCTCCAGGCCGGTGGTCCTCTCCAGGACCAGCAAGGCGCCCGTTCTGGTCCGGGCCAGGGCGTAGACTGCCTGCACAACTTCCGCGCTGACTTTGCTCACGTCAACTTCGTTCAAGTGGGGCAGGGAAGAGGCGAAAATCTCCCCTCCCCCCAGTTTTTCTAAAGCCCGGCGCAACTCGGGCTGGAAAACCACCGGCAGGGCCACCAGCAGCGCCGTAATGGCCTGGCTGAGGAGCCAGTGCACAAATGTGAGGTGGAGGAAGTTGCTGATGGCCGTGGCGATCAGCAAAATGGCCAAACCTTTGATCAATTGCACGGCCCGGGTGCCCCGGATCAACAAGACCAGCCAGTAAAGAAACAAAGCCACGATAACGAGGTCGACAATCGCGGTCGGGGTAAAATAATGCGGCAGAATGTCCTTTAGCCTATCCAGCAAACCCCCTGCTCTCCTTTTATGCTCTCATTTCACTGGCGGGGTTTTCCCGGGCCGGCCTTTCCTGCAGTTTGAGCAGGCCGTAGGCGATGCTGTCCACCAGTGCCTGCCAGCTGGCTTCAATAATATTCGGCGAAACCCCGACGGTGCCCCAGGAGCATTGCCCGTCCCCCGTTTCAATCAGCACCCGGACCACCGCGCCCGTGCCGTCCTTTTCATCCAGCACCCTTACCTTGTAGTCGGTCAACTGCATATTGCGGATGGCCGGGTAAAATTCATTCAGGGCTTTGCGCAGGGCGTTGTCCAGGGCGTTTACCGGGCCGTTTCCTTCCGCCGCCGTATGTACCACCTGGCCACCTACGGTGAGCTTGATAATTGCTTCCGAATAGACCGGGCTGTTCTCCTTTAATTCAATGATCACCTTCAGGTTTTCCAGCTTAAACGGCTCCCGGTAGCCCTGGCAGATTTTGCGCAGAAGCAGTTCCAGGGAGCCCTCCGCCCCTTCAAACTGGTAGCCCTGGTGTTCCAGCTCTTTTATTTTCTCCAGGACCCGGCGGGCTTCCTCCCCCGGGGCAACGTTCAGATTGAGTTCTTTAAACTTGTAAAGCAGATTGGAAAAACCGCTTAATTCGGAAACCAGCACCCGGCGACGGTTGCCGACGAGCTCCGGATCGATGTGCTCGTAGGTGCGCGGGTCTTTCAAGATGGCGCTGACGTGCACCCCGCCCTTGTGGGCAAAAGCGCTCGCCCCGACGAAGGGCTGCTGCGCCGCCGGGTGCAGGTTGGCCAGTTCGCTGACGTAGCGGGAAAGCCCGGTCAGTCCGGCCAGCTTTTCGCGGGGAATGGTCGGAAAGCCGCATTTCAGCGTAAGGTTCGGGATAACCGAACAGAGGTTGGCGTTGCCGCAGCGTTCTCCGTAGCCGTTTACCGTCCCCTGCACCTGGATTGCCCCGGCGTAGACGGCGGCAATGGTATTGGCCACGGCCAGTTCACCGTCGTTGTGGCAGTGAATGCCCAGGGGGACGTCCAGTTCCCGGCGGAGCTGCTCGATAATCCCGGCAATTTCTGAAGGCAGGCTGCCGCCGTTGGTGTCGCAAAGCACGCAGACGTCCGCTCCTCCGGCGCAGGCCGCCTTCAAGGTAGCCAGGGCGTAAGCCGGGTTCGCCTTGTAGCCGTCGAAAAAATGTTCGGCATCGTAGAAAACGGTCAAACCCTTGCTCTTCAAGTAGGCGACCGAGTCCCTGATCATGGCCAGGTTCTCCGAAAGGGTTGTTTGCAGGGCGTGGGTAACGTGAAAGTCCCAGGTTTTCCCCACAATGGTGGCCACGGGGACGCCCGCCTCCAGCAGCTTCTGCAAATTGACGTCGGCGGCGGCTTCCCCTCCGGGCCGGCGGGTGGAACCGAAAGCGGCAATCCGGGCGTTTTCCAGCCGGTACTTCCGGATGCGCTGAAAAAAGGCCGCATCTTTGGGATTGGAGCCGGGCCAGCCGCCTTCGATGTAATGAAACCCCATTTTATCCAGCTTTAGTGCGATCTTGACCTTGTCTTCGACGGAGAAAGAAATTCCTTCCCCCTGGGCGCCGTCCCGTAAAGTTGTATCGTAAATCTCCACGGCATGCATACACGCTTTCCCCTTCGACTTTGAAAATACCAGGCAAAAGTTTCCCCGACCCAAAGACCTTATGATCCGCCAAAGAGAAGCGGGAGGTGGACAGGCTGGCAGCGGTGCCGCAAGGCGGGGCTTAAATCCTAACCCCTTTCCACCAATCCGGCGATAACCTCCCCCATTTCGGCGGTGGAGACCTGCCGGCAGCCGGGTTCCATGATGTCGCGGGTGCGGTAACCCTGGGCAAGCGCCGCAGCCACGGCCCGTTCAATGGCCCCCGCTACCTCCTGCAGGCCGCAGGAATAGCGGAGCATCATCGCCCCGGATAAGATGGTGGCGATCGGGTTGACCACTCCCAGGCCGGTATATTTGGGCGCCGACCCGTGGCTTGGTTCGTACAGGCCGGTACTACCGCCAACGCTGGCCGAGGGCAGCATGCCTAAAGAACCGGTCAGCTGCGCGGCCAGGTCGCTTAAAATATCGCCAAACATGTTCTCCGTCAGCAGCACGTCAAACTGGCGCGGGTTCCGCACGAGCTGCATGGCGCAATTGTCGACCAGCAGATGATTTACCTCCACGTCGGGATATTCGCCGGCCAGTCCGTTCACGATTTCCCGCCAGAGCCGGGAACTTTCCAGCACGTTGGCTTTATCCACGGAGGTAAGTTTTTTCCGCCTTTGTTGGGCCAGCCGAAAAGCAAACCGGGCCACCCTTTCGATCTCGCCGGTGGTATACTCCAGCGTTTCCACCACCCGCTCGCCGCCGTTGATTTTTTCCCGCCTTTTCTGGCCAAAGTAAAGGCCGCCGGTGAGTTCCCGGACGATCATGATGTCCAGACCCGCGACTACCTCCCTTTTTAAGGTTGAGGCATCAGCCAGAGCGTCAAAAACAACCGCCGGGCGCAGGTTCGCGTAGACGTCCAGCGCCTTGCGCAAAGGCAAAAGCGCCCCTGCTTCCGGGCGCAGGTGGATGGGCAGGTTATCCCATTTGGGCCCGCCGATGGCGCCCAGTAAGATGGCGTCACTTTGTTTACATAATTCCAGTGTTTCCGGGGGCAGGGGATGACCGGCAGCGTCATACGCCGCCCCGCCGATCAGCGCTTCGCAAAACTCAAACGAGCAGCCGTAACGCCTCCCGGCGGCACTTAGCACACGTACGGCCTCCGCCGTTACCTCCGGTCCGATACCGTCTCCCGGCAAAACAGCAATTTTATATGTTTGGTTTTCCGGCACTAAATAAAACCTCCTCTTAGGGATCAGGGGATAGGGATTAGGGATAGATACTCTTGTTAGGCGAAACTATTTTCATTCCTTATCGAGAGGACGGCAGTCCTCATGGGCAACTCCTCGAAAATAGAGGCACAGAGGCAACAGGCACAAAGGCACAAAGGGGAAATGCCTGCCTGAGCGCCTCATTTTCATTATTAATGGTGGGAAC
>DAISHP010000236.1:0-3992 GCA_036822475.1 Bacillota bacterium | reverse complement strand
GTGGATAAACACCTCTACCCCGGCCCCCGTCTCTTCCTTGATTCTTTGCACTTCCGCCAGGTGTAATTCGCGGGCCAGAATGACCCGCTGGAAACCCAGCCGGCGTAAGTTTGCCACCGCCGGGGAGTTATGCACGGTCATCTGGGTGCTGGCGTGCAGGGGCAGCTCCGGAACCACCTCCCGGGCCAGCGCGGCCAGCCCCAGATCCTGCAAAATGGCGGCATCGGCGCCGGCGCGGGCGAGAAAAAAAAGAAACCGGGCGGCCTGTTCCAGCTCTTCCTCCGCCACCAGCGTATTCACCGTCACGTAAACCTTCACGCCCCGCACGTGGGCGTATTCAATGGCCCGGGCCAGCTCTGCGTCGTCAAAATTCGCCGCCGACTGCCGGGCGTTAAACGAGCGGCCCCCCAGGTAGACCGCGTCGGCGCCGTTCTGCACCGCCGCCACCAGCGCCTCCCAGCTCCCCGCCGGGGCAAGTAACTCAGGTTTGCCGGGCATTTTTCCATCCTCCAAAAATTTTTTATTTGCAATACATCAATACAACATTTTTGAAAAAAAGTAAAGGTCCCGCCCCCTTCAGATAATTACAAGTGTTGTTGTTCATTGCGGATCCCCGCTCACCCCTTTGGCTTTCATCCGACAGCACCACGGCTCGCTTCAAACCTGGCACACTGGAGAGTCGTGAACGCACAATTTCGGTTAGGGACAACGCCACGCTTTAAGCTGCCCCGGCAGCTTCACCGAACACTTACTACAATTGCAATATTCTTGACCCACCGGACGGACGCCCTCCTAAAGCCGGAGCCGCACCCGGTATTCCCGGAACCAGGTGTCGACTTGAATCAGATAGGCGAAAAGCTGGGCACCTCCCATCAACTGCCCGAACCAGGCCGGGTCAAAAGCGGCAGCGCCGTTTTGCAGAAGTTCGCGAACATAATCGGTGTTCACGAGTCGGACCAGCGGGGCGGCGGGGTCGTCCAGGATGTGCCCGAGCCAGGTGCGCACCGCTTCCCGGTAGGTGGGGTTGTGCGTTTTCGGGTACGGGCTTTTGCGCCGCGCCAGTAAATCCGCCGGCAGCACCCCGGTCAGCGCCCGGCGCAAAATTCCCTTTTCCCGGCCGTCGCAATTTTTCATCGCCCAGGGAATATTCCAGGCGTATTCGACCAGCCGGTGGTCGCAAAACGGCACCCGCACCTCCAGGCCCGCGGCCATGCTCATCCGGTCCATCCGGTCAAGCAAAACGGGCATCCAGCGGGTGATGTTCAGGTAAAGAATCTGCCGCATGCGCGCTTCAAATTTGCTTTCCCCCGGAAGAAGGGGAACTTCCGCCAGGGCTTCCCGGTAACGTTCGGCAAGATATTCCCTTGGCCGAAGATAGAAAAGCAGTTCCGGGGAAAGCAGCCGGGTTCTTTCCGGAATCAGCCGCAGCCACGGAAAAGTCCCGTTTTTCCAGGCCTCTTCGTCCCGGCACCAGGGGTAACCGCCGAATATTTCGTCGGCGCACTCCCCCGCCAGGGCCACCGTGGCCCCTTTTTTCACGGCCCGGGAAAAGAGGTAAAGGGAGGCATCGATATCAACCATTCCCGGAAAATCGCGCGCCCTTAAGGCGACTGGCAGAGTATCGGCCAGTTCGGGCGTGTCGAGAAAAACAGTGTGATGGCGCGTGCCGAAGAGAGAAGCAATTTTGGACGCCCATGGCGCATCGGTATTGGGCTGAAAGCGGTTCGGCCGGAAGTGGCGGTCGTTGTCCACGTAGTCCACGGAGTAAGTGACCAGCGGCCCGCCGCCAGCCCGCCCCAGCTCACGGGCGGCAAAGGCGGTGATGGCGCTGGAATCCAGGCCGCCGGAGAGCAAAGTGCACAAAGGAACGTCGGAAACCAGCTGCCTCTTTACGGCGTCTTCCAGCAACTGGCGAACTTTCCTGGCCGTAACCGGCAGATCGTCGGCATGGGGCCTGCTTTCCAGGGTCCAGTACCGGCGAATTTGCATTCCCCGCCGGTCATAGACCAGCCAGTGCCCCGGCTTCAGTTCCTGCAGGCCGCGAAAAATTCCCTGGCCGGGCGTGCGCGCCGGGCCAATCAAAAAAATTTCGGCCAGGCCGACGGCGTCCACCTCCGCCGGGACGGCTGGATGGGCCAGCAGGGATTTCGGCTCGGAACCAAAAAGAAAAGCGCTTCCCCGCTGAGTGTAAAAGAGAGGCTTGACCCCCAGCCGGTCGCGGGCTAAAAAAAGCCGCTGGTCGCCTGTACTCCAAACGGCGAAGGCAAAAATGCCGTTAAGGCGCTCGACGCAGTCCGCCCCCCATTCGATATAGGCGTTGAGGAGAACCTCTGTATCCGAATGGCCAAAAAACTGATAACCCCTGGCCGCCAGCTCCCGCCGCAACTCAGGAGTGTTATAAAGTTCGCCGTTATAGGTAACCACGTATTCCTTTTCTCCCCGCCGGCGAACCATCGGTTGACTCCCGCCCTTTGGATCAATGACCACCAGGCGGCGGTGCGCCAGGGCCGCCCGCGGCGAAAGCCAAAAGCCGCTGTCGTCCGGCCCCCGGCAGGATAGGGTTTGCGCCATTTCTTCCAGAACGGTGCGCGCTTTGGTGAGATCTACCTCCCAATCTATCCAGCCCGTTATTCCACACATCTGGCTCTCCCTCCAAAACTTTTTTCTTGCCGGCGGACGTCAGCGTCGTTTTTTCCGTCGAAAACCCCTCTGGTGATGAAAATTTTTCCTTATCTTCCGGCGAAATTTTTTCTGACGTCCGACATCTGACGACTGACAACCAATCTGGAGGGCGCCATTGCCCGGACCGGAGTTACCCCTTTGCAACTGCCCGGCATCTTTATCTTATGCAACAAAGAGAAAAGTGTCCGCCGGACCGTCCTGGATAATCATGGAATTCAAAAATTTTTCCCGGCCCCCTTGACTAAATGAAAGGTTTGATCTATACTTTATTTAAGAAAATACAGGGAAGTATTTAACGGCAAAGAAGCCCTTTGGCAGGGATGGTCCTGACGAAGGGTTTTTTCTATTTTCGCAATCCAGCTCAAGCAAAGGCGCGTTTTCGGGGCGTTGTTGCTCCGCCTCACAAAACGCGTTTTTTTATTTTGGCTGTTCTTCCGGAATGGATCAGGCGCCGTCCAGACCGGAAAGAGCAAATAAAAAAATGACGGGAGGTTTTATCCATGCGGAGCCGGTCGAAAAGACCAAAACTTTCCATCCTGTTTCTCATCCTTTGTTTTTTGCTCGCCTGCCCGGGTCTGGCCCTGGCCGGCGAGGCGGCTACGGACACCGGCGACACCACCTTTATCTTAATCAGCGCCGCGCTGGTAATGATCATGACGCCGGGTGTCGCCCTCTTTTACGGCGGAATGGTGCGGAAGAAGAACGTCCTGAGCGTACTCATGCAGTGCTTTATCATTATCTGCCTGGTTTCCGTGCAGTGGGTCCTGTTTGGTTACAGCCTGGCCTTCGGACCCGATCACAGTCACCTGATCGGCGGACTGGACTGGCTGGGCCTTAAAGGAGTTGGGCAGGAACCGAACCCTGATTACGCGGCCACCATCCCCCACCAGACCTTTATGGTTTTCCAGCTCATGTTTGCGATCATTACGGCTGCCCTGATCACCGGTTCGATTGCTGAAAGAATGCGTTTTCCGGCTTTTCTTGGCTTCATTCTGCTCTGGACTACCTTTGTCTACGATCCGCTGGCCCACTGGGTCTGGGGTTTAGGCGGCTGGCTGCGGGAACTGGGCGCCCTGGATTTCGCCGGAGGAACGGTTGTGCACATCAGCTCCGGAGTTTCCGGGTTGATCGCTGCTTTAGTGCTGGGCCGGCGGAAAGGATACGGCAGCGAACCCATGCTTCCTCACCACCTGCCCATGACCGTGCTGGGGGCGGCGCTGCTCTGGTTCGGCTGGTTCGGGTTTAACGCCGGCAGCGCCCTGTCGGCCGGGGGCCTGGCCGCCAGCGCCCTTACGGTAACCAATACTGCT
>DAISHP010000235.1:0-3997 GCA_036822475.1 Bacillota bacterium | reverse complement strand
GGTTAAGTTGATCTTTAGCACATCTATTTTCTTTGCTCCCTTTCCCTTAAACCCTTCCGTCCTTCTGTCCCTTTGTCCCTCTGTGCCTTTGTGCCTCTGTGCCTTTGTCCCTGATCTTAATTATATCCACCTCTTGCCTGTTGTTAACCTTACTCATCGTTGCGCAGTTTGCCGTGTTTGGTCAAAACTTCCACCCGCCCGCGGATTTTGATGGCCGAGGTGTGTTCGGTGAACTGGGCAATCATAATCTCGTTCTTATCCAGTTTTTCCGAATGGTGAAACCTGGTGTCCTTGCCGCGGGTCAGCCCGATTACCGTTACGCCGTTTTCCAAAGCCTTAATCACGACGTAATCATCATAAAAACGTCCGTTTTCCGGCATCTTTCTACCCTTCCTTCACTTTTACGTTTTCCGGCCCCAGAACGTCCTGCAGCCTGGCGACTACCGGCGTAGACAGGTCAACCCAAAATTCTTTGGGGGCCAGGGCCAGTTTTTTGTCTTTGGGAAAATACAGGTAGACCGGCGAAGGCCCCGGGCAACTGCGCAAGACCAGCTGCACCCGGGTAATTAAATCCAGCGTGGTGTTCTTGAACTGCAGGTAAACGTTGCCGGCCGGTTCCTTTTTGACCGGGGAAATCTCCTCCGCGACAATTTTTGCCTCTTCGTCGTTTAAGTTCACCCGCCCGCGCACAATGACTACCTGGTCCGGCCGGAGCAAACTTTTATACTCCTGGTAGGTCCGCGCAAAACAGATTACCTCGCCGGCGCCGGTTAAATCCTCAAACTGGCACCGGGCCATAATTTCCCCTTTCCGGGTGGTGATTTTCTTCACCGCCGTAATCATCCCGCCCAGCACCACCGGACTGTTCGGTTCCATTTCCTTGATTTCCGCCACGTTTGCCGTCGTCAGCCGGCTTAAGCAGCCCCGGTATTCGGAAAGCGGGTGGCCGCTGATGTACAACCCCAGCGCTTCCTTTTCCATGGCCAGCAGCTGCCCCGGAGGGTATTCGGCGATGTCGGGCAGTTCAAAAGAAAAGGTATCGCCGGTATAATCCCCCCACAGATCCAGCAGGGACAGCTGGCCGTTGGCCCGCTCTTTCGCCGCCTGGCCGGCCAGTTCCAGGGCGCTGTCCACCGACGCCATCAGCTGCGCGCGCCGGTGGCTGAGCGAATCGAAGGCGCCGCTCTTAATTAGACTTTCCACAACGCGCCGGTTTATTACGCGCGTATCCAGGCGCCGGCAAAAATCGGTGTAGCTGCGAAAGGCGCCTTTTTGCTGCCGCTCCTGGATAATGATCTCCACCGCGGCCACGCCCACGTTTTTAATGGCCGCCAGCCCGAAGCGGATTTTTCCGCCCACGACCGTAAAATCTGTTTCGCTCTCGTTAATGTCGGGCGGCAGCACAGCGATGCCCATCCGGCGGCACTCCTCCACGTAGGCGGCGATTTTATCCGTATTGTCCCGGACGGAGGTCAGCAGGGCGGCCATGTACTCGGCCGGATAGTTGGCTTTGAGGTAGGCCGTCTGGTAGGCCACCATGGCGTAGGCTGCCGAATGACTTTTATTAAAACCATAACCGGCAAAATATTCCATCAAGTCAAAGATCTGGCCGGCCACCTCCTCCGTGCAGCCGTTTTGGACCGCCCCTTCGACGAACTGGGAGCGCAGCCCGGCGATGATCTCCGGCTTTTTCTTGCCCATGGCGCGGCGGAGCAGATCGGCCTGCCCCAGGGAAAAGCCGGCCAGATCGCTGGCGATGCGCATCACCTGCTCCTGGTAGAGGATCACCCCGTAGGTATCCTTCAGGATCGGTTCCAGCTGCGGGTGCAGGTAGGTTATTTTTTTCTGGCCGTGCTTCCTTTTGATAAAATCCTCCACCATTCCGCTGCCCAGCGGACCGGGACGGTACAGGGCCACCAGGGCGACAATGTCTTCGAATCCCTCCGGACGCAACTCCTTCAGGATCGAACGCATCCCGCTGCTCTCCAGCTGGAAGACGCCGGCGGTTTCTCCCGCGGAAAGCAGGGCGTAGGTTGGCGGGTCGTCCAAAGGAATTCTCTCGATGTCCGGAGCCGGCTTCCCGCTTTTGGCAATCAGCCGGATTGCTTCGGCAATTACCGTTAAGGTGCGCAGGCCCAGCAAGTCCATTTTCAAAAGACCGAGTTCCTCGATCTGGTCTTTGGCGAACTGGGTGGTCAGCGGGCCGTCGGCGGCCTTGTATAGGGGCAGGTAATGGGTCAGCGGCTCCCGGGTAATCACCACCCCGGCCGCGTGGGTAGAGGCGTGCCTGGGCATCCCCTCCAGAAGGGAAGCCATGTCGATCAATTTTTTAATCTGGGGGTTCTGCTCGTACATTTCCCGCAATTCCGGGGACTCCTGCAGGGCCCTTTCAATGGTGATGTGCAACTCCGCCGGCACCAGCTTGGCCACCCGGTCTACTTCCGCGTAAGGCATGTTCAAAACCCGGCCGACGTCGCGGATGGCCGCCCGCGCCATCATGGTGCCGAAGGTGGCGATCTGGGCCACCCGGTCCGCGCCGTACCGCCGGGCAACGTAACTGATTACCTCGCCCCGGCGCTCAAAGCAGAGGTCCACGTCCACGTCGGGCATGGAAACCCGGTCGGGATTTAAAAAGCGTTCGAAAAGGAGCCCGTACTTGAGCGGGTCCAGGTTGGTGATGCCCAGCAGGTAGGCGACCAGGCTGCCGGCGGCCGAGCCGCGGCCGGGACCCACGGGGATCCCCTGCGAACGGGCGTAGTGAATGAAATCCCAAACGATCAAAAAATAGGCCGCGTAGCCCATCTGCCTGATTACGCTCAATTCGTATTCCAGGCGCCGGCGCACCGGCTCGGTGATTTCCCCGTAGCGCCACTGAATGCCCTGGTGGCATAACTCCGCCAGGTAAGAGTCGGCGGTCTTTCCCTCCGGAATGGGGTAATCGGGCAGGTGCAGCTGGTTAAAGGCCAGGTCGACCTGACAGCGCCCGGCAATGGCCAGTGTGTTTTCCAGGGCGGCGGGGAGTTCGCCGAAGATGCCGGCCATTTCGGCGGGGCTCTTTAAATAAAGTTCATTGGAATTGAAGCGCAGCCGGTTCGGGTCGTCGATGGTTTTCCCCGTCTGAATGCACAAGAGGACGTCCTGCATCTCGGCGTGCTCGCGCTTTACGTAATGCACGTCGTTGGTGGCTACCAGCGGGATCTGCAGGGCGCGGCCGATCTCCACCAGGCCTCGGTTGATCGTCTGCTGTTCGGGCAAACCGTGGTCCTGTACTTCTAAATAAAAGTTACCGGCGCCGAAAATATCGTTATACTCCGCGGCCACCTGCCGCGCCTTGTCCAGCTGGCCGGTCTGCACCAGTTCGGCCACTTCCCCCGCCACGCAGCCGCTCAAGGCGATCAGGCCCGTGCTGAAGCGGGCCAGCGTTTGCTTATCCAGGCGCGGCTTGTAGTAAAAACCGTCGATGTAGCCTAAAGACACCAGCTGCAAAAGATTCCGGTAGCCTTTCTCGTTTTCCGCCAGCAGCGTCAGGTGATAGAGGTGATCGTCCACGTGGGGGACGCGGTCGCTCATGGTGCGGGGAGCCATGTAAATCTCGCAGCCCAGGATCGGCTTGATGCCTTCTTTTCGACAGGCTTTGTAAAAATCGACCACGCCAAACATCGAACCGTGATCGGTAATGGCCAGCGCGGGCATTCCCATCTTCCGGGCGGCGGCGACAACCTCTTTAATCCGCGCCGCCCCGTCCAGCAAACTGTATTCGGTGTGTACGTGCAGGTGTACAAACATCCGCCTCACCCATCCATGGTTATATCTATCTCATTCTTTTTGCCGCCGGAAAATCCTGCCTCGTTCGGAAAAAATCAAAGACCTTGAAGCCGCTCTTCAAGGTCTAAAAAAGGTACCAAGGCACAGAGGCACTAAGGCACAAAGAGAAATATTTGGACGACGAAAACGAGTAACTAAGACAGGCCTATTTTCCTTTATACCTTTGTGCCTG
>DAISHP010000234.1:0-4001 GCA_036822475.1 Bacillota bacterium | reverse complement strand
CGCTTGAACCCGGCGTCGATGGCCGAGCGCAGGCTCTTGCCCGTCCGCAGCTCCTCCCGAAGGCGTTCAAAAATAATTACGTTGGCGTCCACGGCGATGCCCAAAGACAAAAGGAAGGCCGCAATGCCGGGCAGGGTCATGGTGACGTGCAGACCGACAAAAATCATTAACATAATCAAGGTGTAAATGAGCAGGGCAAAGTTGGCCACCAGCCCGGGCAAACGGTAATATATCAACATGAAGATAATAATGGCAACAATGCCTACCACCCCGGCATGCATCGATTTATTCAGGGAATCGGCACCCAGGGCCGGGCCGATGGTTCGCTCCTCCGCCACCGTCACTTTCAGGGGCAGGGCACCGGAACGCAATAAGACGGCAACGTTATGCGCTTCTTCCAGCGATGCGTAACCGGTAATCTCCGCCTTCCCGTTAGGGATGGGCTCACTCACCACCGGATTCTGAACCAATTGCCCGTCCAGGTAGATGCCGATGGGCCGGCCCACGTTGGCTGCCGTCACCTCGGCAAACTTGCGCGCCCCGGCGGGATTCAGAGTCAGATCCACCTTAATCTTCCCGGAAGCAGGATCTTTGGATTCCACGGCGTCCTTTAAATCGGCCCCGGTAATTACCGTTTTTCCGTCCTCGGTTTTAAACTCCAGGTAGGCCGTCTTCACCATTTCGCGCACGGCCTGCCGCGGGTTTTCGATCCCCGCCAGTTCCACAATCAGGCGCCGGTCACCCTGCTGCTGGATCGTCGGTTCGGTCACCCCGAACTGGTTGACCCGCCGCTCGATTACGGCGATCAGTTCCTTCATCTTATCCTGGGTTACCTTCGCATCCGGAGTATCCTGCGCCTCCAGGACTACGTGCACCCCGCCCCGCAGGTCCAGGCCTAAAATGACCCCCTTAATGATCGGGAGCTGCCCGGCCAGCTTTTCGTACCGGGCCCAGAAGGGAGCAAAAGCCAAAACACACAAAAAGGCAACGGCCGCCACAATTCCGGCCATCTGCAAAATCTTTCGCCAGTTCATCCGCCGCTTTCTCCTTCCCGCTTTAAAGCAATTTAGAACCGTTGATGACCAGTTCGAAGTTGCAGTTCAGAAAATTAGCTGCCCGCCGGCAGAGCATCATCCGGGTTAAAAAAATCTCAAAATACTCCATCACCGGGCAGATCCCGGTGTCGATGGTCAAATCCATGGTAATGGCGCGCCTTGCGCTGTCCACGCTCAAAGCGGACTTTTCCACCGCGTAGTTGACCCGGTCGTGAATGTCAAAGGTGACAAAATCGGGGTTGCGGACCCGGCTGCGGTGAACGTCCGACTTGTCGGCCACGATCAGCGCAGCGGCCACGTTATTGACCGGCTGCCCGTGGCTCTCCTCGTGATTGGCAATGGCCGAAATAACCACCGCCACCTCCCCGGGAGGCATGCCCATCTTCATCAGAATGGGGAAACACAGGCTGGCGCCGGAGATCCCGTGTTCGTTCCGGCTGATCACGTTGCCGATATCGTGCAGGTATCCGGCAATGGCCGCCAGCTCCGCATCCCTTTCAGGGTGGCCCAGCTCGCGCAAAATATTACAGGCAATGGAGCTCACCAGGTTGAGGTGCCGGTAACTGTGCTCGGTAAAGCCCATCACGCCTAAGTATTCGTTTCCCTTGCAAATAAAACTGTCAACAATAGGATTCTTTTTTACATCCTCTAGAGTAACCAAATAACTGCCTCCTGGAACAGGAAAAAGAGTAGACGGCAGTCTACCCTGAAAAGATCAGGCACAAAGCTTGCAAGGTACAAAGGCACAAAGTAAATATTTCCGGCGCTTTATACATATCCCTCTGTGCCATAAGTGCCTTAGTGCCTTAGTGCCTCGGAATGCGCCTGCTGGGAAAAATCGTTAATTTTCATCCTTTGCTCCTTTATCCCTTTTTGTCTTTGTGCCTCTTTTGCCTTACCTTATCCCCTTGCCTTTTGTGCCTTTTGTGCCTCTCTTATTCCTTATCTTCTTCCTCCTGCCGCCGGACCTGTCCAACGGCCGACTTTAAAATTTCGATGCGTACGTTGTCGGCAACCCGGACGACGAAGGTATCTTCCTTTACTTTCACAATTGTTCCGTAAATCCCGCCGATCGTAACGATCTGATCGTTTACTTTCAGACTGCGGATCATCTGCTGGTGCTTCTTCTGCCTGACCTGCTGCGGCCTGATCAGTAAAAAGTATAAAAGGGCGAAAAGAACCACAACATAAAGCAAGGTGACCAGCGATTGATTATTCATTAAATGCCCTCCCCTCCGTACCTCCTGTAGATCAATTCGTCCCCCGCCGGCCAATTCCCTTTTTTAAAGCGAAAATTTCTGTAAAAATTCTTCTTTATATTGCCTGAATCTTCTCTCCCGGATGGCCTCCCGGATGTTTTTTATTAAGTTGAAGATGAAATGTAAATTATGAATGGTCGTCAGCCGGATGCCCAGGATCTCGTTGGCCTTAATCAGGTGGCGCAGATAAGCGCGGGTAAACCGCCGGCAGGAGTAGCAGCCGCACTCTGGATCCAGGGGGGCAAGGTCGTCCGCATATTCGGCATTGCGCACCACCAGCTTTCCCCGGGAAGTAAACACCGTCCCGTTGCGGGCGATCCGGGTCGGTAAAACGCAATCAAATAAATCAATGCCCCTTTCCACCCCTTCCAGCAGGCAATCCGGAGAGCCTACCCCCATCAGGTAGCGCGGCTTCCCGGCGGGAATCAGGGGGACGGTATAATCCAGCACCGCATACATTATATCTTTAGGTTCACCAACACTCAAGCCGCCAATACCATAACCGTCAAAATTTAATGCCCCCAGCGCTTTGGCGCTTTCTTCTCTTAAATCCCGGTAAATGCTCCCCTGGATGATCCCAAAGAAAGCCTGGTCGCCCCTCGTCCGTGCTTCCAGGCAGCGGCGCGCCCAGCGCGTCGTGCGCTCCATCGCCATCCGGGCCTGCTCGTAAGAACACGGGTATGGGGCACATTCGTCAAAAGCCATGGCAATGTCGGAACCCAGGGCTTCCTGGATGGCGGTGGCTTTTGCCGGACTTAAAAAATGCTCTGCGCCGTCGAGGTGGGAACGAAAGGTTACTCCTTCCTCTTTAACTTTGCGCAGGGCGGCCAGGCTGAAAACCTGGTAGCCGCCGCTGTCCGTAAGGATGGGCCCGTCCCACCCCATGAAACGGTGCAGCCCGCCGGCTTTCCGGATCAGTTCGGGGCCGGGGCGAAGGTATAAATGATAGGCATTGCTCAAAATAATTTCCGCGCCTAAGGCGCGCACTTCTTCGGGGGTCATGGTTTTTACCGTCGCCTGCGTGCCCACCGGCATAAAAGCAGGCGTCCGGACCGGCCCGTGCGGGGTCTGCAGGACGCCCAGGCGGGCCCTGGTTTCCGGATCCTGGTAAACCACCCGAAAACTAATCGCTGCAGGCAACTTGTTTTGCTCCTTCGAAAATAGAGGCACAGAGGCAACAGGCACAAAGGAAAATAGAACCAGGCAGTTCTCTTTGTGGAATAATGCCCCAATTTTCATGATTATTAACGGCGGGAACGAATGTTCTCACGGGGAACTCCTTCAAAAATACCAGGCATAAAGTAAATATTCCGGTCGGCTACACCCATCTCTCTTTGTGCCTTAAGTGCCTTGGTGCCTTAGTACCTTTTTAGACTATCAGCATGGCGTCGCCGAAGCTGTAGAAGCGATAGCGCTTTTCCACCGCCACGCGGTAGGCGTGCAGGATTTTTTCCCGGCCGGCAAAGGCGCTGACCATCATTAAAAGGGTGGAGCGCGGCAGGTGAAAGTTGGTAATCAGCGCATCGACAACTTTGAACCGGTAGCCCGGGTAGATGAACAAATCCGTCCACCCTTTCCCGGGGGATACTTCGCCGCCGTCTGTAGCGGCCGACTCCAGGCAGCGCACGGTGGTGGTCCCGACGGCCACCAGGCGCTCCCCTTTTCTCTTCACCGTGCTTACGGCCCG
>DAISHP010000233.1:0-4008 GCA_036822475.1 Bacillota bacterium | reverse complement strand
AGCCAGAAAATCTAAAGCCCGGTAGAAGTGGTGGAGCCGAAGCTGCCCAAACTCCGGGCGGTAGATGCTGGTAAGCCACCGTTCATTTAAACCGAGCTTGGATAAAGGGCTGTCCAGCCGGTTAAGCACCATAGCAAAAACGGCTTCCTCAACCGGGGAGGTCTTCTCCGTCTGATTTAGAATGTGCCTTAAAATCGGCCCGAGGTTGACCTTCTTTTCCCAGAGGTGGTGGAAGATGAGCACCGGTCCCCACTGTTTGGACCAGTTGGCGTCGGCTTCGTTTAGTTTTAGATAAAGGGATTTGCTGTACCGGGCCAGGCTATCAATTAAACGGTCCAGCTGGCCTTCCTGGAGTTCTTCTAAACGCCCCAGGTTGGCGACGACCCGCTGGCGGCATTTGCCGCCGACGCGGTAGGACTCTACAATCTGTAAGTATGTTCTTTGGGTGCCGTCCTTATTTGGAAAAGTTTTCAATCTGGCGTACATGGCATTTCTCCCAGGCGGTTATCTTTACGGGATAATTCTACCACATACACGGTAAATATGTAAACCTAAATTTTTCTAACGTGGCAGTACAAATTTGGAATTCTTCCAGACCCGTCTCCGTATTCTCAAGGGTTTACGGGTTCGGAGGGGGTGAAAATTGGGGGTTGACTGTCAAACTTGAGCCATAGGAATGCCCTCCTTTTTGAAAAATTTTGCTCCTGAAAAAAGAAAAAGCCCGCAAACCCCGGTAACGAACAGTACTTGCGGGCGGTTTGTTGGTGTGCTGGTTTTTAAATAAATTAAAACCCAGGTTCCACCATGCTTTCAGCTACCTGGTAAGATTGACTTAGAAGGGAAAACCACAGCTATTCTTCTTCTTGTCTTTCCTGTATAATTTGCTTTTTTGCTCGATAGTCTCCTGGAAACCACGAGTAAGTTGGCAAGAATGGAAGCTTCAAATAAACATCTCTGAGTTCGTTATAGTCATATCTTGAGAAGTATGTAATATCATACATCCTTGCATCTGGGGAAGGATATTTATCTTTTGTCATTACATATCCAAAAGGAGGAAAGTTTATTTCAGAAAAGAAATAAGGCGTTTTCGTTAAAAGGTTAAATTTTACCTGAAAACCAGTAAACTTCGCCCATCTTCCTTCAGAATTAAGGTATACAAAGAAGCGGTATTTTTCCTGATTAATATATTTACGTTCAGGATCTAATTATAAATCTTACAAGTTCAGGATTCTTTTCGAATGGTTAACTGAAAAAAACATGGTGACAATTTGTTTTAAGACTTTAAGAGGGTAAATCAAAAAACGATAATATGACGAAGGCTTTCCTCCTGTTTTGCTGAGCAACTGAAAGCCTTGATAGCACCAATCGGCAAAGGCTTTTCCGTACCAGCGCCCCGTGTTGTTATTGCACCACGGGCAGAGTAACTTCCTATGCCACCCTGCATTAGCTGTCCTTTAGCATTAATTTCGTCATCAGGACCAACGTTTAGAAGATTGAAGACTCTGTAAAGAACAGCAGGATGGTCATTAAATGCAGATCTAGGAGGAATATGCTCAAAAGTCAGTTTACCTTCTGTTCCGCAAATATGGCATTTTCCGTAGACTTTTTTTCTTCTGCTCATATTGTATTTCCACCATAATACTGGTTCTTCGCTATTTCATGTGAGTAAAAAATTTGTTTTTATTCAATTCATGCGGTCGTTCGTCGAAGCAAAGCAGAAACCTTTGACATAGGGAATACCCGTGTTAGCCTTGATTGGCAAGGAGCCTGAGCGAAGCTGGTTTCACTCCTGGCTGATTAGAAATACGGGTGCGAGGCGCTATGTCAAATATGATGGTATAATATGTCAATACCCACTTAAAATAGTGAAAAGCTATTATTATCTTCTATAGCCTTAATTATCCACTTAAGTTACCATCACAGGGTGAACAATCCTTCCTGGGGAACGATTACCTTGTCCTTCCTTATCACGTTTTGCTTGTCAGGGCTTGCGGCCTCTTGTGTAGCAACTTTAAGCGTTTTTCGGATTAAGCAGACACAGTAATCGGTATTCTTAAGTACTTCGTGTTCCCATAGCCTTATAACTGTCCATCCCATCTCTTTGAGTTTGGTTGCAACCCATTTGGATCGAGCAACGTTGCGATCTATTTTCTGTACCCAGTAGCTAGAATTTGTCTGAGGCATTAGGCAACAATTCGGGCATCCGTGCCAAAAACAGCCGTCCACAAACACCGCAACCTTTTGCTTGGTAAAGGCCACATCGGGTTTCCCCGGCAGGGCGCTATAATGGGTGCGGTACCCGCGAAGTCCTTCTCTCCACAGCGCTTTGCGGAGAATCATCTCGCATGTGGTGTTTTTTGATTTTATTGCTCTCATGTTTTCGGAGCGCTTTTCGGGACTGAGGTGGTCCGCCATGCCGACAGAATCCCTCTCTCCTAGCTGTCTAGCCTGCTGGCGACGATTCGCTGAATGTCGTCTTTGTCAAGGGCGTCAAGGATGGTCACCCCGCCCAGCCTGTTTATGTGCCTCATAAGGTCCCTGAACTTCTCCCTGGAGGGAAACGGTTTGCCGTCTATTTCCCTCTGGTGCAGCACGGACAGTATCGCTGTTGTTATTATCCGGTTTCTGGAGAATCTTCTTTCCAGCAACTGCAGGGCGATATCAAGTTTTCTCAGCAGGACTCCGGTCAGTTCAAAAGGATCGCTGCGTTCCTCATCATACGAAACGTAGCCATACCACCACAGTCTGGCGATTCCGTTCCGCACAAGGGCCCTGTCTCTGTTGCCCTGCAGAAAAAAGTACCTGTCGCGGACAAAATTCGCCGGATTGTCTTTTTTTTCGATTTTTTCGACCGGCCATCTCCGCCTCATGTATTTCCAAAACGTAACATGGGTCAAGTACGCCCACAGCCGCTCGTCTACCGCCTGGGGGATTTTGAGGTGTTTCAGCGCGGAATAAAGAATCTTCGTGTTCTCTAAGTCGTAATGAACCCTCGCGTCTTTTGGCTCTATCAGCTTTATGTCCCCGCATGTTATTGGGGACTGCAGAAACCAGCTGTCATGGCCGAAAAAATCAGAAAGCCACGGCTCTTCTCTTTCGTACAGCGGCAGATTGCCGCGGATGTTGGACCTCAGCTGGTCCAGATAAGCCTCGCGGACGTAGCATATGTTCATTTTGCCAGCAACTCCCTAGTCCTCAATTTGGAACTCTTCAAGCGCTTTCAAGGAGCGGGTCAGGGGGTCTCCAATCAGCTTCTGAGCCAGGCAAAAAGCCGATTCCCGCCAGGTGTCAGGCCTGCTTGCGTCTATCCCAGCTTCTTCCAGTTTTCTAGACAGGACGCGGAACCAGCGGCACTCTTCATATGCTTCAGCCTGCCCGTTTTTTATTTCGTCAAGCAGGAAGACCAGGGCCGGAAGCACTATAAGCGTTGACAGGGCCGGCCGAAGCTTGGTATTCAGCGAAAGCGTCTTGTAGCGGGAGTAGTTATCCTCAGACAGCTTTATTGCCACTTTGTTGCCGGTCGCCTCAATATCCATCGGCTCAGCGTCCGGCTCGGTGTTTTTTGCGACGGTAAAAATCGAGGGGATTTTCTTCAGCGGATCTATGTTCTTGTCTGCCATGAAGTAGCCGCTGCAGTCAACAGCCAAAACATCGCCTTTGCTTATCCTGAAGGAAATGCAGCCGTAGTCAGGATGAAAATCGGCGTTTCGGTATGCGGGAATGTCCTCTGCCGCCAGTATAAAGCAACAGTATTCCACTTTTCCCTCCACGGAGTCTGAGGGAATTTCTACTGTAAACTCTTCATCGCGGGACTGCGCCAGCATCCGGAACCGCGTTGCGCTACACTCAAAGTGGCACGCATAGCATGCCTTGCCGCTTTTAATAAGGCTGACGAGGTCGCTACTGCTTGTTTTGCACAGCACTTCCAAAACATAAGAGTCCCCGGACTGAACCGGTCTTTGCCTTACCGTGGCCTGAAACTGGCAGTTTACGAAATCATCGCCAAAA
>DAISHP010000232.1:0-4014 GCA_036822475.1 Bacillota bacterium | reverse complement strand
CCCAGCCGTGGCTGATGATTACGGGACTGTTTTTGGGGCTGGCGGCGGGGGTGGTGGGCGTGGTCAGGGTCGTCCAGAGCTTTTTTCAAGAAAGGGATTAGGGATTAGGAATTAGGAATTAGGGGTAAGGAATAAAGGTTTCATGCTGTTTTTAGCGACACCAGCAGAGAATGAATAAATTATTTTCAGCAAGTGCAAGAGGAAGAAAAATTACCGGGAGAGATACAAACTTTCTAGTTAATTTCCCCCAATTCCTGATTCCCAATTCCTGATTCCTGGAGTTTTATTATCCGGGAGAGGGGTAATTGGATGCGGGATCTGCCTTTTGATCAGCTGATCGGCAGGACCCTCAAGCTCAGTACACTGTTGCTGGCGCCCTGTTTTGTCTTGCTGCTGCTGGATTATGCCGTGCCGGTCGCCTGGGGTTTGTTGATCGGCGTTGGTACTGGCATGTGGAATTCTTATTTTCTGGTCAGGAGAATCAAGCTCGTTGACCCTCAGGACAGGTTCTTCCGGCAGAGGCTCCAGCAGAGCCTGCTGGCAGGGCTTGTTTTGCGTTTATTCACGATTATTGTAGTGCTTTTTGTGGCTTCCCGCATTTCCCTGTCGGCCATGGTAGCCGCGGCAGCGGGAATTTTTGCCGTTTGGGGGTTGTTTGCGGCGTTGGCGGCCGGCGCCCTGCTCAAAGAAACAAAGGCAGGCGCGGTCCTGAAATATAAAAAATAACAAGAAAGGGGTGAGTTTGGCTAAAGTGGAACTGCACGAGATAGAGGAGAGATTGAATTTTTGGGGTTTTCCGCACGAGCACTGGCACTTGGGCACCATCGGCAATTTTCCCCTCGATCTGAATCCGCGGACGATTATCGTCACGTGGATCACCATGATCCTGGTGGCCCTTTTTGCCGTGGCGGCGACGCGCAACATGGACATGAAGAGGCCGAACAAGCTGCAAGTGGTAATTGAAATGATTTATGACTTCGTAAAGGGCCTGGTGCACGACCAGATTCACGACCCGGTAAAGGCGATGTCTTTTTTGGGCATTGCGCTGACCTATTTTATCTTCATCCTGTTTTCCAATTTACTGGGCCTGGTCCCCACCCTGACTTCCCCGACCGCCGATTTGAACACGACCGTCGGCCTCGCCATCTGCACCTTCATCCTGTTTCAATATTACGGAATCCGCTACAGAGGCGGAAAGCATTTCAAGCATTATCTCGAACCATACTGGTTTTTCCTGCCCATCAACATCGTCGAAGACCTGTCGAAACCGGTTACTCTATCTTTCCGTCTTTACGGGAACATTTACGCGGGCGAGGTTTTAATCCTGGTCATCCTGGGGCTCTTGCCCGTGGTAGTCGACTTTGCCGGCGGGTTTATCGTTCCGGTGGTCTGGCTGGGGTACAGCATCTTTGTCGGCTGCATTCAGGCATTTATCTTTACCATGCTCAGTATCGTTTACGTAGGGCAGAAAGTTGCCGAGGATCATTAGAAGATTTGCCGAAGGCGCACAATTTGTAGTTAAAAGATTTGTTGGGTTAACACGGGAGTGATTTTTGGCAAACGAAAAATTTTACGTGGAAAGTTTTTGGGAAAGGAGGGAGAGAGATGGAGGTAGGAGCCGGTGCGGCGATTGGTACTGCTTTGGCGGTAGGCCTGGGCGCTTTGGGCGCGGGCATCGGTGACGGTCTGGCTACTTTTTCCGCCGTCCAGGCGGTAGCCCGTCAGCCGGAGGCCAGGGGTACTGTTTTTACCACGATGTTCATCGGGATTGGTTTGATCGAGGCTCTTCCGATTATTGGTGTGGTCATCGCTTTCATGCTGTTTGGCAAGATTGGTTAAAAGCGAACGCTAACAAGGAACGGCATAGCATAGAAAGATTTCTATGCTATTGCCTTCCCTTTGTTAGTTCCTTTTGGCGGGGCCGGGGGCGAAAGGTTCAGGCCCGTCGGCTTGATTTTTTACTGTCCGGAAGTGGAAGGAGGGAATTCGAACTTGCTGGAATTTAACGCTACCCTGCTGGCGCAAATATTTCACTTCGTGGTCTTGTTAATCTTTCTGCGCGTTGTCGCCTACAAACCCATCGCCAGGCTTTTAAAGGAGCGCCAGGACTACATCGCCAATAACGTGGCCGCCGCCGAGGAAGAGCGCGCCCAGGCCGAAAAGCTAAAAGCACAGTACCTGGCGGATCTGCAAAAGGCCCGGGAAGAGGCCCAGGGAATTCTGGCCCAGGCCACCAGGGCTGCAGAATTGCAGGCGCAGGACATCATCGCCGCGGCCAAAGAAGAGGCCAACCGGGTGAAGGAGAGCGCGCTTGCCGATATTCAGCGGGAGAGGGAGAAGGCGGTTCGCGAGCTGCGGGAGCAGGTGGCCGCGCTGTCCGTGCTGGTCGCCGGAAAAATCATCGGCCGGACGATTACGCCGGAAATCCAGAGCCAGCTGGTTTACGATTTTATTAAAGAGGCGGGGGATCTCCCATGTTAAAAGGGGCCGTGGGGTCCCGCTACGCGGAGGCCCTTTTTGCCATTGCCAGCGAGAGTCAAAACATCGACCAGCTGGAAGAAGAGCTGCAGGCCATCAACCAGGTCATTTCCGGTTCCCGCGAACTGCAAAAAGTTTTGTACCACCCCCAGATTACCCCGGATGAAAAAAAGGAGATCGTAAAAAACATTTTCGCCGGGAGAATTTCCCGGGTAGCGAACAACTTCCTTTATTTGTTGATTGATCACAAGCGTGAGATGTTTTTGCCGGACATCGTCGCTTACTTTACCGAAATGGCCAACCGCGCTCGGAATCTGGTGCAGGTGGAGGTAACCAGCGCTGTAGAGCTGAACGCCGACCAGAAAAAGCAGTTAAATAAAGTATTGGCAAATATAACCAAAAAAAGGGTGCGGTCCAACTATTCGGTGGATCCTTCCTTAATCGGCGGGGTGGTCGTGCGCATTGGCGACCGGGTCATCGACGGCAGCGTGAAAACCAGGCTGGCCAGTCTGCGGGAGCATTTACGGCAAACAAGTTAACCGAAAGATAGGGGTGAAATCAAGAGATGAACTTGCGACCGGAAGAGATCAGTTCGATCATTCGGCAGCAAATCGAAAAATACGAAACCAAAATAGAAATGCGCGACGTCGGCACCGTTATCCAGGTCGGCGACGGGATTGCCCGGGTCTACGGGGTCGAAGATTGTATGTCTATGGAGCTGTTGGAATTCCCTGCTCCGGAGGAAGGCGGGGAGCCGGTGCTGGCCATGGCGCTCAACCTGGAGGAGGACAACGTCGGTTGCGTTTTGCTGGGCCCTTATTACCATATTAAAGAAGGGGATATTGTCAAGCGCACCGGGCGGATTGCTTCCGTGCCCGTGGGGGATGCCCTGATCGGCCGCGTGGTGAACCCCCTGGGGCGCCCCATCGACGGCAAGGGGCCCATTCAAAGCGATAAATTCCGCCCCATCGAGCGCATCGCCCCGGGCGTTATTTTCCGCCGCCCGGTGAATCAGCCCCTGCAGACGGGCTTAAAGGCCATCGATTCCATGATTCCCATCGGGCGCGGGCAGCGCGAATTAATCCTGGGCGACCGCCAGACGGGGAAAACGGCCATCTGCGTGGACACCATCATCAACCAGAAAGGCAAGGATGTCATCTGTATTTACGTCGCCATCGGCCAGAAGGCTTCCACCGTGGCCAGCGTGATCCAGACGCTGACCGACCACGGTGCCATGGATTACACCATTGTGGTTTCGGCCACTGCATCGGACCCGGCGCCGCTTTTGTACATCGCGCCGTACGCCGGCTGCGCCATGGGGGAGGAATTTTTGGAACAGGGCAAGCACGTGCTGGTCATTTACGACGACCTGTCCAAGCAGGCGGTGGCTTACCGCGAACTTTCCCTGCTCTTAAGGCGCCCGCCCGGCCGGGAAGCGTACCCGGGCGACGTTTTCAACCTGCATTCGCGCTTGCTGGAGCGAGCCTGCAAGCTGAACGACCAGTATGGCGGCGGTTCGCTGACGGCGCTGCCGAT
>DAISHP010000231.1:0-4018 GCA_036822475.1 Bacillota bacterium | reverse complement strand
ACAAAAGGTGTTACGGCTCTTACCGGATCCAGTGCCCAGCCACCAGAAGACACTCCTGGCCAACCTCCAACCAATAGGCTAAAGCGGACCAACGAGAAGTGGGTGAGTCGGACTGATCCCGACGCTTCTCTCATAACTCGCCACGACCACCGCGGACTATTCCTCGCACATAAAGTACACATCTGCGTGGACGAAGGACAAGCGCGCATAGTCACGGCTGTCGAAACCACGCCGGGTGGCACTGCCGAATGCCACGTGCTTCCTGACCTCATCGGAAAACATACTTGGAACACCCGCTTACGGCCAAACGAGGTGGTAGCAGACCGAGCTTACGGCACCAGAAAGGTTTACCGGTTTCTCCGGCAAAACGGCATCCTGCCTAGCATACCCAGCAGAAAGCCTTGGAAGAAGCGGCGCAAACTAGCAGCCGGGTTTCGTTACGATAGGGAACGTGATGTCTACGTCTGCCCCAAAGGGAAACTTCTCTATCGCCAGAACAAGGACAGGCCCGATGGTTCCCAGGTCTATCGGGTGCACCGGCTGGCCTGTAAGAACTGTGAAAACCAAGGGGTACTATGCCGGGCCAAACGGCCCTCGATAATTCGCAACCACGATACTAAGCTTCTGGCTTGGGTTGAGGAACACCTCAATACTAAGATCGCCAACAAAAGCCTACGCGCGCGTAAGCAGTGGCCCGAGACAGTATTCGCCGAAATGAAGGGTCCCCGAGGACTAGACCAGGCAAGACTACGAGGTACAAATGGCGTACAGGTTCAAGCCCTGCTTGCCCTGATGGCCCACAATATCAGGCAACTGGAAAGGGCAATCAGTAAGAGGAGCAAGCCAGCCCAGGCGATGGGAATCCCGGGAATGATACCTTTTGGTAATTCCTCACATAAATACCTGGACCTTCGTTGGTTTGATTTTGATTATAAAATAAGGGGTTTGGCAACAGGTCCACAACCGAAAACTGAGCCATTTTCTGTGGATAACTGTGAAACGTGGAACCTTGGTTTACACGTTAACATCACCTCCTGCGGAATTATGCTGAACACCGCCGTGGCTATTGTCCATCTTGTCCGGCTGCCGTCAAGGGCAAGGGCTTTCGCCTCCGCTGCGCGGCCCCTTGACTGCTGCCGGACGGCGATGGCCTGAGTATTTAAGTTTCTTCTGGTTCACAAGCCAACCCTTTGGAGGGAGATCCAAGGCGTGATCTCCGCGGCTGACGCCATAAAGGCCCGCAGGTTGTGGCGTTGAGAAGTTCTCATAATGTCTCTTATGCGAACAAAACGGGCGGAAAAGTTCGCCAAAGAAGCAGGGAACCGGTTCGCTAAGGGCGAATTTTTTGTTCGCATAAGTTAAAAGGGGGAAACCAAGTATAACGAGTGAAGCAACGATAATCGAAGTCACATGGGAGGGGCCTTATGCTTGGCCAGGATTTGAGAGCGCGAACAACTTGCGCTCCATTCCCAACATACCTGGGGTTTATCTTCAAACGTTTGAATATCAAGGTGGGTATCTGATATACGCTGCTGGAATCACGCGCCGATCAGTTTCCACACGCTTTAAAGACCATACCCGGAAATACATGAATGGCGAATATAACGTTTTGGATATCGATGCAGCACAGCAAGGAGTCCGAAAAGAGGTATGGCACGGGTGGTGGTATAGGCGCGCGAATCGAAAGGAATTTGAAGAACGAAAGTCGATAATTGTTGAGGCTGTACGCAAACAACTTGCGGGATTTCGAATCTTTGTCGCTGATGTAGGAACTCAACCTCGAATCCTTGAACGCATTGGGGCGTCAGTAATGCGCCATCTATATCAACAACCATCACCAGTCTGTGACATTCCAGATAAAGGTATGTATCTAGTACCCCGTTGGGATTCGGAGAATCCAATTGTCGTCAAGAGTAATTGTGTAGCCGTTCTTCATGGGCTTCCTGCTTTTCTTGAAATATAGCTGTGTGTGTAACGGAGGAGCGTACCATGCCTGAAAAATTTCTTTACAAACAACATTACGACCTGACCACGGCCCGGGCCGTTCAAAGGGCCATTGCGGCCGGGGCGGCGCCGGTGGATTCAAGGACTCTGGCCGATCTGAGCGGGCGGAGACATTCCGGCCAGACAGTCAGGGCGCACCTGGTATCAATTTGTGCCCTGCTGCTTTTATTTGTCGCAGCGCTGGCCGGCTGCGGAGCCGAGACGTCCCCTCCCGCGGAAAAACCGGCGGCGCAGAGCGAAGAAGCGGCTGTTTCCCCGGCGGCGGAGAGCGCGCCTTCCGGCGAGCCCGCGCCCGCTGAGCCTGCAAAAGCTGCGCCCCAAAAACCCGCGGCCCAGCCGGAAGACCTTAATGAGAGCGCGGTTAAAACGCTGCCCGCCCGCGTGACCGGGGTGGTCGACGGGGACACGGTCCACGTCCGCCTGGAAAACGGAAAGGAGGAGAAGGTCCGCTTCATCGGTGTGGACACCCCGGAGAGCACCCGCGAGGTGGAGCCTTACGGGAAAGAGGCGGCGGCCTACACGAAAAAGCGGCTGGACGGCAGGACCGTCTACCTGGAACTGGACGTGGGCGAACGGGATAAGTACGGCCGCCTCCTGGCCTACGTCTGGCTTTCTCCGCCGAAAAGCGACGGCGAGGCGGAAGTGCGGGCGAAGATGTTCAACGCCGAACTGCTGCTGGAGGGCTACGCCCAGGTGATGACCGTGCCGCCGAATGTTAAGTACGCGGACCTCTTCGCGAAACTCCAGCGGGAGGCGCGGGAGGCGGAAAAGGGGCTGCAGAACCCGGAGGCGGTTGCTCCATCGATTTCAAGATTATTTTAGAAAGGTGTCTTTATGGCTAAGGAAAGAAGTGTTGTGGGCGATCTTATTAATTTCCGCGGGTTAGTATACAGCCCCATTAATGAGCAGGGGGTTGTATACCTTTTTAGTAAAGTTGCTGAAGATCTTAATATGTACGTAGAAGAAGTCAGGACTGCCTACCCGGATTGTATTGCCAGGCGCTTTAACGGAAAAGGATGGGAAAAGATTTACATCGAGTTCGAATATTTATCGTCAAACTTTCAACAACATGGACATGACCCTGAAGAATGCGATCTTATTGTATGTTGGGAACATGACTGGCTTCAATGCCCCATTGAAGTGTTGGAATTAAAATCGGTTATCAAGGGGCTCCCCAATAAACAGATTGAAAGGCCCGACCAGGGAGCTGAAGGTCAGGAAGAAGGAGTGTCGAAAAAGGAAGAACTATTCGAGCGCCTGGGAATTCCTAAGTTCGTTCAGGATTTATATGAAAAATTAGAACCTCAACTCCTTGCTTTGGGTGATGGGGTATGGAGGAAAATAGCCCCAAAAGATTTTTCGTTTTATTCTCCGAAACGCGTCTTTGTCTTTGTGCGCCCCCAAAAATCGAAACTCAGGCTAACCATGTTTACCCGCGGGCAAAACATTGAGAACGTTACTCCCATCGGTTACCAGAGCGGGGGATTTAAATGGGGGAGGATGTATATTGACAAAGAATCGGAAATACCCGCAGCGGTTGTTGCGTGCCGCGAGGCTTATAAAAGAATTCTTTTGGCTTTAGAAAACAATGAGCCGACGGGTTGGTACGCAGAAGTCGAGGAAGCTGATGCCGAGACTATAGAAGAGATGGATAAAAATAATACGGAAAATTAATGCGGTCATATTAACCAACTAGATTACGGGAATAAGTAACCCATCTTACGTTTTGAATGTAGAGAAAACTCCTGAAAGTTGAAGTGAAGCATGGAAGGGTGTATTCAATGAACGAAAATAATGGCCTTGATCTCGCCACCCTGGAGAACTGGCTTTGGCCTGTGTCATTCGTGGTCCGGTAGATGCCCCAAAGTATAAAGACTACATATTACCTCTGATCTTTTTAAAACGCCTTTCCGACGTCTTTGAGGATGATGTGGCCAGGCTGGCCGAGGAGATATTTGGAAGTGTAGAAGAATCACTGGAGCAGGTGGATGAAGATCACGAGCTGGTCAGGTTT
>DAISHP010000230.1:0-4021 GCA_036822475.1 Bacillota bacterium | reverse complement strand
GGCCTTCTCCCTGAACGGAAGAAAATATTTCCTGGATAAAACAGCCCACCCGGCTCAACTAACTCCCCTCACCTTGCAGCGGGCAAAGCGGATCGTTTGCAGTTCCTCGCTATACTTCCGGCAGATTTGTTGAGCCAGGACAGGTATTTCCGTTTCTTCCCAACCCAGTTCCAGGAGGCCGGCGGCTTTCACCGGCACGTTCTCGCTGGTTAAATTGAGACCGGTGTGAATCATGGTGGAAACCGGCGTGATGGTGGCGATGGAGATGGAAAGCTTGTGGCCGTCCACGTATAGGTCATCCCCATCCCGGACTATTCTCCGGACTATCCTTCCCTGTTTAGCCTCCAGAATTTCTTTGATAATGCAAATAAAAAGCCGCTGCCGGAAAATGGTTTTCTCCAGGTCCAGATCGAAGTGTTCGATGATAAAGTGGAGCATATCCGGGCCGTAAAGAGGAGATTGCGCCAGCACGTCGGCCAGGTCGACCATTTTCTCCAAACTGACCCGGCAGGGTCCCCGGAAGGCCACGATGCTGTCCCCCGCCAGGCCCCTGGTGCGGTAGGCCCAGTGCGCACAAAGCTGCGTGCCGTCGTATGTGATTTGCTCCGGGATAAACAGGCTTTGCACTTTAGTCACTTCCCTGGTTTGTTTATTTTACCTTTATTGTCTATTCTACCATTTTTCCAGGGCAGCAGCCAGCAATTTTGGGAAAACCAGCGCCTCCAAAAAGCAAAGCCCGGGGGAATTTCCTGAGTCGGTCAAGTTGGGAGTACTAATACTTCCCCCGTGGCGTGTAGTGGATGTGCAGCAGGTGGTGTGATTTTTCCTCCAGTGGTTTTTCCAGGAATTCCTGGTAAAGGGCCTACACCAAGGGATTTTCGTGTGGCTTAATATATGATTTACCCAGAGCTGATTCCAGGCAAGCAAAGAGCTTTTTCTTCTCTGTGCCCCTCAGGACATACCCTTTTCTGGACTGTCCATTTATCCAGCAAAAGGATCAGGAGATTATTCGGCTTGACCCGAGGAAGTCGAGCAGCTCCAGAAGAAGAATACGGAAAATGGTTTTTGCTGGCGAAGTTTTTCCTCTGGACCACTCTTTCTCCCCGGATCGGTATTGATTTCGGGTAATCGTTTTTTTGATTTATCCTCTTATATTTTCACCTATCGTCAAGGAGAAGCGAAATGGTGAAGGCGGTCGAAGAATGAATTCGCTCGCCTTTACTTCAATGAGGTCCATCATTAATTTGGCCGCCTGGGCGTCGATCACGTGCACCCAGCCCGGACACTCCTTATGAACGCTTTCTGCCACCCTCTCGCTTCCCGTTACCTCAAAGACGAGATTTAAACCAGGCTACCGCAGGAGTTCCCGGAAATCATGAAAAACCCGCACTTTTAGCCGGTGAGCCAGAACCACGCCGGGAGCGTCTGGTTTGACATCACACACTCCGGCCACCTGTACCTCTTTCATGGCCGAGAGGGTTTCTAAAATAGCCCGCCCGCCGCGGCCGGCGCCAATGATTCCCACTTTTATCTGGGACATTATTCTTCCCCCTTTGCCACGTTATTTTTAAAGGGGGGCAAAACCCTCCCCCCCCCCCCCCTTTTTTTTTGCAGGTATTTTTCCGCTCCGGTAATTTTCTCCATGGGGTTAAAAACGGGACTTGCGTTTACCGTTTCGCAGTCTTCTTATCCGCCGGAAAGCTTTCTTTTTACATCAACCTTTTATCCCTGCCTTTTACCGAGTAAATAAGCATGAATTGATTTGGCCGCCACGCGGCCGGCGCCCATGGCCAGGATTACCGTCGCCGCGCCGGTAACCACGTCGCCGCCGGCGAAGACGCCCGGTTTGGAGGTGGCTCCCGTGGCCGGGTCGGCGACAATGTTCCCCTTCCGGGTCACTTCCAGGCCTCTGGTGGTCCGGGGCACCAGCGGGTTCGGCCCCTGCCCGATGGCCACCACTACCGTGTCCACTTCCATGGTAAATTCGGAGCCGGGAATTGGTACGGGGCTCCGCCGGCCGGAAGCGTCGGGCTCGCCCAGCTCGTACCGCAGGCACTCCATGGCCTTGACCTGGCCGTTTTCGTCCGCCAGAATCCTGGTGGGGCTGGTCAAAAAGGCAAATTTAACCCCTTCTTCGATGGCGTGTTCCACTTCTTCGTGGCGGGCGGGCAGTTCGTTTTTCGAGCGGCGATACACGATCCAGGACTCTTCGGCGCCCAGGCGTAAAGCCGTGCGGGCCGCGTCCATGGCCACGTTGCCGCCCCCCAGAACGGCCACCTTCCGGCCGATTTTAATGGGCGTGTCCCATGCGGGGAACAGGTACGCTTTCATTAAATTCGTCCGGGTTAAGAACTCGTTGGCGGAATACACGCCGCAGGAATTTTCCCCGGGGATGTTCAGGAAGTAAGGCAGGCCGGCGCCCGTCCCGATGTAGACGGCGGCGAAGCCCTCCTCCGCCATCAGCTCGTCGATGGTGGCAAATTTTCCGACCACCGCGTTTACTTCGATTTTTACGCCCAGTTTCTTTAAGTTCTCGATTTCCGCCTGGACCACCCGCTTGGGCAGCCGGAACTCGGGAATGCCGTACATCAGCACTCCGCCGGGAACGTGGAGGGCCTCAAAAATGGTCACCTGATGCCCCAGCTTGGCCAGGTCCGCGGCGCAGGTAAGGCCGCCGGGGCCGGAGCCGACCACGGCCACCTTAAACCCCGTGGGCGGGGCGACCTCCTGCGGGAGCACGCCTTTGGCCAGTTCCCAGTCGGCGCAGTAGCGCTCCAGGCGGCCGATGGCGACAGGTTCGTGCTTTTTACCCATGGTGCAGTATTTTTCACACTGGTTTTCCTGCGGGCACACCCGGCCGCACACTGCCGGCAGGGCGTTTTTTTCTTTAATCTTTTGAATTGCCCCGGCAAAATCCTTTTCGGTAATCAATTTAATGAATGCCGGGATATCCACTTCGACCGGGCAGCCCTGGCGGCAGGGCGCTTTCTTGCACTGCAGGCAGCGTCCGGCTTCGGCCAGGGCGGCTTCTTCGGTGTACCCCAGCGCTACTTCGTGAAAGTTTTTGATGCGCTCCGCCGGATCCTGGGCGGGCATGGGATTTTTTTTCGGGATAATTTTTTTCTTTTGTTCTTTCGTTTCTTCCGCCATCAATGTCCACCTCCGCATCCGCAGCCCGCACTCTTCCTGCGCTCCTCCCAGCGCTGGGCGGAAAGCTCTTCTTCCGCCAGGAAATAGGCGTTCCGGCGCGCCAGTTCGGCGAAATCCACCTGGTGGCCGTCGAATTCGGGACCGTCCACGCAGACGAACTTTGTTTGCCCGCCGACGGTGACCCGGCAGCAGCCGCACATGCCGGTTCCGTCCACCATCAGGGAATTAAGGCTGACGATGGTTTTCAGGCCGTATTCCTTCGTCAGGTTGCAGCAGGCCCGCATCATCGGCTGGGGGCCGATGGCCAGCACCAGGGCGATCTGCTCTTTCCCCCGGTCTTCAATCACTTCCTGCAGCACGTCGGTAACGAATCCCTTTCTTACGTAGGAACCGTCGTCGGTGGTGACGAACAGCTCACTGCACGCCTGGCGCATCTTGTCTTCCCAGAACAGCAGCTCTTTCGTCCGTGCGCCCATGATGCCGATGACGTGGTTGCCGGCTTCCTTGTAGGCCCTGGCGATGGGAAATACGGGGGCCACGCCTACCCCGCCGCCCACGCAGACCACCGTCCCGAAGTTTTCGATGTGCGATGGGGTGCCCAGCGGGCCGACAAAATCCCGGACGCAGTCCCCCGCTTCCAGCGCACCCAGCTGCCGGGTGGTTTTGCCCACCTCCTGAAAGACGATGGTGACGGTCCCTTTTTGCCGGTCAAAGTCGGCGATGGTCAGGGGGATGCGCTCGCCTTCCGCGTGGGTGCGCAGGATGACGAACTGCCCGGGTTGACATTTTTTTGCTACCCTGGGCGCCGCGATGACCATCAGTTTGATGATTGGCGAAAATACCTGCTTTTCAAGAATTTGGTACATAGAAA
>DAISHP010000229.1:0-4023 GCA_036822475.1 Bacillota bacterium | reverse complement strand
TTTCTGGTCGCCCTGCAGGGGCAGCACGAACAGCAGGCCCTGGCGCTCCCGGAACACCAGCTTGCCCTGCTGGACCGCTTCGGCGGCGCCAGGACAGGCAATTTGCGCCGGGCCGCCGGGGAAATCTACGGGCGGTGGCGGGCCGCCTGGCAGCGCCTCCGGGAGATCACCAACAATTCCCAAGAGCGGGCGCGCCGTCTGGACATGCTGCGCTACCAGATCGAGGAAATAGATCGGGCCGGATTGTCGGCCGGGGAAGAGGAGGAACTCCTGAAAGAGCGTTCCCGGCTGGCCAACGCGGAAAAGATTTTGTTTTTAGCCGCGGAATGTTCCGGGTTTTTGCAGGGGGGGGAAGGAACCGCTTTTTCTGCTTTGGATTGCCTGGGCCAGGCCAGGCGCCGCCTAAGCGAACTGTCCCGCCTGGACGAGGCCCTGGCGCCTTTATTGACGGCTGTGGAGAGCGCCCTTTACCAGGTGGAGGACGCTGCGCGCGAACTGGCCGGCTACCGGGAACAAATTCAGGCGGATCCCGGGAGGCTGCAGTTGGTCGAGGAAAGACTGGCCCTACTCAAGAGCCTGAAAAGAAAGTACGGCGCGACGATTGCCGATATATTGCGCTACCGGGAGGAAGCCGCCCGGGAGTTCGAACGGCTGGCTGCCCTGGAAGAAAATACCGCCGCCCTGGAACAGGAGATCGGCAGGCTGGCGGAGGAGTGGCAAAAAATCGCCCGGGAATTAACGCCGGCGCGCCGGGAAGCCGCCCGCCGCCTGGAAGAGGCCATCGCCGCCGGACTGGCCTCCCTGGAAATGGGCAAGGTTGAATTTTCCGTCCGGTTTGAACAGGTTGAAGATATTTCTCCTGCTGGCCGGGAAAGGGTGGAGTTTCTTATTTCCCCCAATCCCGGCGAACCGCTGCGCCCGCTGGCCAAAATCGCCTCCGGGGGAGAGCTTTCCCGGGTTATGCTTGCCTTACGGGAAATCCTGGCCGCGCTGGACGAGGTGCCCACCCTGGTTTTTGATGAGGTGGACACGGGGATCGGCGGGAAAACTTTGCAGGCGGTGGCCGAAAAGCTTTCCCGGATCGCCGCCCACACCCAGGTCATTTGCGTCACGCACGCCGCCCAGGTGGCCTGCCACGCCGACAATCATTATTTTGTTTTTAAAGAAGCCGGGGACCGGCAAACCAACATTTACACCAGGAGACTGCAGGGCGAAGACCGTTTAAAAGAAATCGCCCGCCTGCTGGCAGGTACGGAGGACGGTCTGGCCTGGGAACACGCCCGCCAGCTCCTGGAACAGACAAAGAGAAACAGGGATTAGAAACAGGAGATTAATCCCTCATGCCGCTTTTTTCTTAGCACCAGCAGAGAATGAAAATTAGCGAAGGTTATTTTCAGGGCACTAAGGCACAGAGGCACAAAGAAACAGAGGTGAATATTTTACTTTGTGCCTTTGTGCCTGAGAACTTTGTGCCTGATCTTTCAGGATAGGAATTGAATATACGTGGTATCAGTGAGTGCCGGCAGTGAGCCGGACTAATCCAGCCCGACTGAAATTAAAACTGGCAGGATTGTGAATTAACAAAATTGGCCCCTGAACGGGGGCTAATTTTTTTTCAAAAAATTACAAAACGCATCTATCGCTTATAAACCGGCATATTGGCAAACTACGGAACATTTAGGCAGAATATTAGCTATTCTCTCAGGTTAATTTAAAAATGCACGACATTATTTTAGATATCTTTAAATTTCACGGCAATATTTTCAAAGTCTATCCCTAGGGAGGCCCATAATGACTTACGCCCTCTCTATAAAAGATGAAAATAATTATGCAAAAGTATTTACCCCTAATTCCTAACCCCTAATTCCTGTTTTCTGAGGGAGGGAGGCAACCTGAAGAGAAGAGTTGCTAAAATTTTCTGGGCGCTACTCTATTTTTTTCTGCTGACCGTACTGATCAAAAGCCTGTTCGTTTTTCCGGCCCGGCAAAACATTAAAACCGGCGACCCGCTGGTGCCCCGGCCCGCTTTTCATTCCGGCCTGTCCCCCTACTTAAGCGCCCACCTTCCCGGCCGGCAAAACATTGATTTTTCCCGGGGCGTACCGGTGGCGCAGGCGCCCGGCCTGGTCCGCGTGCAGTGGAAATTATTCGGACTCATCCCCCTTCAGGAAATGCTGGTCAACATCATTCACCCACCGCAGGTGATGGTCTGCGGACACTCCATCGGCGTCCTTCTGCACGCGGAAGGAGTGCTGGTCGTCGGCCACACGGTTGTCGAGGATCCTTCCGGCAAAAAGCACCATCCGGCCGAAAAGGCGGGCCTCCTGGCCGGCGACCTGATTATCAAAGTAAATAACGTCACCGTCCAAAACGACCAGCGGCTCCGGGACGAAATCGAACGCAGCGGCCGCAAGGGCAAACCAGTCACGCTGGAGGTCAGGCGGAAAAACAAAACCTTCCCGGTCAAAGTTAACCCGGTTTTTTGCAAAGAAACCGGCCGGTACCGGATCGGGTTGTTTATCCGGGACAGCGCAGCCGGAATGGGCACGCTGACCTTTTACGATCCCCAAACAAAACTATACGGCGCCCTGGGGCACCTGGTCACTGGCCTGGACAGCCCGGCCGAAGTTGATTTAAGCGACGGAAAAATTGTGAATGCGCTCGTTCAGGACATCTACCCGGGAGGTAAAGGGAAGCCGGGAGAAAAAATCGGCGCCTTTTCCGGAAAGACCAGATTTACCGGAAACATCCAGAGGAACACGCCCTTTGGAATTTTCGGCACCCTGCGGCAGCCGCCCGATCATTATTTTTATCCCAAACCGCTGCCCGTGGCCCTGGCCTACGAAATAACAACCGGACCGGCAGAAATCCTCACCGTCCTGAGTGAAGAACGAATCGAACGGTTTGCCATCGAAATAGAAAAGGTACACCCGCAAATCAGACCGGAAGGAAAAGGGCTGGTGATCAGGGTGACCGACCGGGATTTAATCCGGCGGGCGGGGGGAATTATCCAGGGGATGAGCGGCAGCCCAATCATCCAAAACGGAAAATTTGTCGGTGTCGTTACGCATGTTTTCGTCAATGACCCCACCCGCGGCTATGGTGTGCCGGCGGAATGGATGCTCCAGGAGGCCGGCTTTTTTAATTCCGGCGGAAAAAATAAATTGGCGGCCTGAGGCAGATTTTCGATCCTTAAAAACATTGGAAATAAAGAATGTAATAATAAGGGAAATAATGGGAATTTTAAATACTCCGGAAGGACTTTTTCATTGTCCGTCGAAATAGTCTTTTAGCAAATGGATCGAAATGCCTGGATTTCCAGGGAAAAAAGCAAGGAGGCAAGAAAAATGAAAAAGGTCAAAATAATGGTCGCTGACGATAACAAGGAATTTTGCGAATTACTCAAAGAATACCTTAACCAGCTGGAAGATTTTCTTCTTACCGGCATTGCCTACAACGGATTGGAAGCTTTGGAACTGATCGAACAGCATCATCCCGACGTGGTTATTCTGGACATCATCATGCCGCACCTGGACGGAATCGGTGTTTTGGAAAAACTATCCACCGGTACGATCAACCCCCGGCCGAAAGTTGTCATGCTTACCGCCTTCGGGCAGGAAACCTTCACCCAGCGGGCCATGGACCTGGGAGCAGACTACTACGTCTTAAAACCGTTTGATTTTTCCGTTTTGGCCACCCGCATCCGGCAGCTGGCCGACGGGTTTAACGTTTCCCAGTACGTCTCCCCTGTAAAGCCCAGAAACCTGGATATTGCCGTGACGAACATCATTCACGAGATGGGTGTGCCGGCGCACATCAAGGGTTATCATTACCTGCGGGACGCCATCTTAATGGTCATTAACGAAATAAATTTGCTGGGTGCGGTGACTAAAGAGCTTTACCCGCTGATTGCGCAAAAATACAACACAACCCCCAGCCGGGTGGAGAGGGCCATCCGCCACGCCATCGAACTGGCCTGGGACCGGGGCAACGTGGAAATGATGACCAAATTTTTCGGGTATA
>DAISHP010000228.1:0-4090 GCA_036822475.1 Bacillota bacterium | reverse complement strand
GGCATTTAAATTTTATTTTGCTGCCGGAGCCACCGGTTAACTGCGTAAATGCCCGCCGCCCCGGCGGCCAGGAAATATTCCGGATCCTGTTCAATTGTTCTCCCCATCGTGGTGACTTCCAGGCCGTATTTCCGGAGGGCCTGGAAGGTTGCCGCCGCATCTAAAAAAATTACCCGGTGGCGGGCGGAAATGCCGCTTTCCCCAAGCTGT
The DNA here is from genome assembly GCA_036822475.1 of Bacillota bacterium. Taxonomy (GTDB): domain Bacteria; phylum Bacillota; class Desulfotomaculia; order Desulfotomaculales; family Nap2-2B; genus JAIMBK01. The sequence continues at coordinate 3,880 of DAISHP010000228.1, read as the reverse complement.
TTTTCCACGAGTGCCCTTTTTTCCGGGAGCATTTCCGGCAGGACAACCGAACATCCGGTCAAGGCGATTTTGCCCAGGGCGGTGCGGGTGTGGTGGCTTAAGCCCCGGTGGCGCTCCCGCGGATCGGCAAAACTCAAACGCGGCACGGCAACCGGCAGGCCGCCCAAAATATTTACGGCGTTGACCAGTTCCCCCTGCTCTAAGGCGGTGTGTCCGAATTCGTCGGCGGCGCCGGCAACGCCCGGACCCATGGCGGCGACAATCACGTCTGCCCCGGCCGCCCCTTTTGCCGCCAAAAGGCCGCTGTATACGCTAACGGCTTCGTAATCGCCGCCGAAGGCGTGGCCGCAGGTAACCGTCGCCGCCACCAGCCCTTTTTCCTTTAACCCGGCAACCAGTTTGCTGAAAGCAATCGGCAGCGCTCCGCCGTCGGTCATTAAATAAACCAGCCGGGCTTTCCCGCCGGACAGCAGGTGGACAACCGCCGCCGCGGGGGCCAGGGCGCTGTGCAAAGAAGCGATAATGACGGGCGTCTTCGCCAGCGTCCGGGTGGCTTTAAAGAGATGGTTTTGCGGGTGGTCTTCTTCTTCGATGGCGAGTACCTTAACCCGCGCGGGGGTATAGCGCACTTTCATCATGTGTCCCGCTTCCCGGGCGTCCTTCCGGACGGTGCTTAAGTTGGCCAGAACGAAGTGGACGCCGCCGGTCCCCAGGTTTTTGGAGACGGCTGTTGTGTTCAGGATAACTTCGTCCCCCGGGCACACCGTTCCGGTAACGTCGTCGTAGTTGATCGCCCGTTCCCTTTTGCCGTCTACGATCACCTCCAGTTCACCGGCCCCGGGCCGGGTTTCCTTTACCGCGGCGACCCTCCCCTGGCGGATGCGGATCATTGCTCCATCTCGCCTGCCAGGCGGATGATTTCCAAAATAAGCCGCGCGCCATTGACCAGGTCCGCCGTCTTGATGAACTCTTCCGTGGTATGGACCTTTTGCATGCCGATGCCCAGGTTGGCGCAGGCGATGCCGTGCGCATTGAAAACGTTCGCGTCGCTACCGCCCCCGCTGCCGGTCAGCCGGGCGAGCAGGCCGAGGTTGCGGGCGGCGGTCAGGGCCAGTCGAACCACTTTACTGTCTTCGGGCAGGGCAAATTCGTGGTAAAGGGTTTCGGTGGCGATCTCCACCTGGGCGCCGAACTCTTCGGCGGTTCTGGTGAGCGCTTCGCACATGGCCGCGGTCTGGTTTTCCCGTTTTATTCTGTTCAGGCTGCGTGCCTCGCCCTCGATGGTCACCAGGTCCGGGACAATATTGGTGGCTTTTCCGCCGGCGATGACCCCGATGTTGGCGGTGGTTTCCCCGTCCAGGCGGCCGAGTTTCATCCTGGAAATAGCGCAGGCGGCCACGTAAATGGCGTTTACCCCTTCTTCCGGGTTGATCCCCGCGTGGGCGGCCCTGCCCTTTACCCTGGCGCTGATTCTGTCCTGGGAGGGGGCCCGGGTGATAATCGTGCCGGGAGGGCCGTCGCAATCCAGCACAAAGCCCAGACGGGCGCTCACACCGCTGAAGTCCAGGTTTTTCGCGCCCAGCAGGCCGCCTTCTTCCCAGATGGTAAAAATCACTTCCAGGCCGCCGTGTTCAATTTTATTTTCTAATATTACCCTCAGGACCTCCAGGATAATGGCGATGCCTGCCTTGTCGTCGGCGCCCAGGACGGTCTCCCCCCGGGAGCGGACGAGCCCGTTTTCCAGGACCGGTTCGACGCCCCGGGCCGGTTCCACCGTATCCATGTGGGCACACAGCAGCAACGGCTGCGGTTTTTTGCCTGCCGGCGCCAGGACGGTCACCAGGTTTCCGGCGTTGCCGCCCACCCGTTTCCCGGCGTCATCTTCGTTGACCGCCAGGCCCAGCGCACTGATTTTTTGCCGCAGGCAATCGGCCAGTTGGCGCTCTTTTCCGCTTGGGCTGGATATTCTCGTTAGTTGTAAAAACTCGTCCAGCATTCGCTTTTCATTAATCACGCCAGCAGCCATCCCTTTCCAGATTCGAAATCAAAAGTTTGATGTTCGAGATGAACATCGAAAAAGTACTTTTGACTCTAAACTTACAATTCTAGCTCCCTAATTCCTAATTCCCAATTCCCAATTCCCGAATTTTACCTCCCCAGCCTGTCCAGGTAATCAAGAAGGCGAATTTTAGCGATGATTTCGGTCAGGGAATACTTTTCCGCCAGCAGGTGGCATAAAATCAGGGCGGCCAGGTAGAGAACCAGGCAATTTTCGTTTAGCGCCCGGACGGCGCCGAAGCCTGAAACTGCCCCCAGGAGGTTGGCTCCCGCATCGCCGAGCATGGCCTTTGCCTTTAAGTCTACCTTTAAATAAGCCAGCACACAACCCAGAAAAAAGCACAGAAAAAGCATTTCCGGGCGCCCCCGGGCGGCGAGCAGAAAAATTCCGGCCAGAATGATAAATCCCTTTCCCGCCCTCCCCGGGCGCAGGTCAAGAAGATTTACGGCGTTGGCCGAAAGGGCAATCACTAAGGTATTGAGCAGGATTAACGGGCGGTGGGCGGCCACGGCGGAGATCAGCGCGGCGGCGGCAAGACCGCCGGCCGCCTTGAGGACGCCGGTGGTTAACCGGCCGCGGAAAAGACATTGCAGGTGCCCGGTGAGGCTGGAAGCTTTCCGGTCTCCCCAGACGTCATCGATCAGGCCCAGGCAGGCAAAGGCGGCAACCGTGAACAAAACGGCCAGCGCGGTTCGTTCATCGCGAAAGAGGTAAACATAAATGCCGGCAAAAAAGAAGCCCGCCGGGAAAAAAACCAGCCCCGCTCCGGCGGGAATCAGTTCGCCGCGGTAGTTGGGGCGGACAAATTTGGCCCGGACAAGCAAATCGAGCAAAAAAGGCAGCATGAGCCGGGTCGCCGCAAATCCGCCGGCCAGAAAAAGGAAGGCATTTACCGGGTATAAATCAATCACGAGCACATCGCTCTCTCATCTCTGTTGAAAAAGCAGCACAAAGGTCCAATCCACTAACCCCTAACCCCTGATTCCTGATTCCTGATTCCTTAATTCCCACATCGTTCTCGTCACGTCCCAGAACTGCTTTCCCCGGTGCAAAAAACCGCGTACATCGCGGCGTGAGTCGCGGTGGCCCATCTTCACTGGCACTTCCAGTAGGCGGAAGCCGGCCCGGGCCGCCTTGATGGTCAGGGCCACCTCGACCCCGAAACCGGCCGCGAAAGGGGTTACCCTGCGCAGGACTTCTCTGGTCATGGCCCGCTGGCCCGAAAGGGGGGATTTTGCCTCCAGGCCGGTAAACAATTTGATTCCTGTTCCGGCCAGTCGCTTCACCAGCCCGAAGCCGCCCTTCCGGCAGCTCTCCGGAAAACTGGCGATGACCAGATCCGCCCTCCCCTCCAGAACGGGAATAATTAAGCGCCTGGCTTCCCCGGCCGTGCTTCCCAGATCCGCATCCAGGAGCACCACCACTTCGGCGTTAATTTTGGCGGCCCCGCGGTTGAGCGCTTCCCCCTTTCCCCCGTTGGCCGGCAAAGAAAGCACCCGGGCCCCGGCCCGGCGGGCGGCGCTGGACGTATCGTCCAGCGAACCGTCGTCCACCACCAGAACGTCCTCAATTTCCGTGATGCTCAGCACGGCCCGCACCGTATCGAAAATATACTTTTCTTCGTTAAAAGCAGGAATGAGCGCCGCGACTGCTTTAACCGCCGGCATGCACAGATCCCTCCGCCCCGTCCAGCGAGGGAAGCAGCCTCTGGGCGGTGGGTTTAATTCCGTAATTTCCCGGCCGGCCGGCCATGGCCAGCACCAGCGCAACCTGCCCGGGCACCGTATCAATGTTGTCCACGGTGCTGACCCCCTTTTTCTG
>DAISHP010000227.1:0-4091 GCA_036822475.1 Bacillota bacterium | reverse complement strand
ATAAATGGAAATCCGCAGGCGGTTGGCCGCCCGCTCGATCTGAACGCGGGAAATGCCCGCGGCGTAAAGTTTCTTTTTGATGTATTGGCGGATTTTTACGTCCTCCAAAAGAGTCGCGGAAAAGTTTTTCTTGTCCGCAAACCATTTGGCGTCCCAATCTTTAATGATTCCTAAACGCAATCCTTTCGGATGTACTTTTTGACCCACATTAACCCTCCCTTTTCGATCGTCAGTCGTCGGACGTCAGACGTCAGCATCAAGAAAGCCCTTTTCTCCTCGCTCTCTAACAACCTTTCCCGTCCCTACCTTTCCTGAACCACGACGGTGATGTGGCTGGTCCGCTTCCGGATGAGGTTGGCCCGCCCGTAGGCCCGGGGCTGATACCGCTTCCACGTGGGCCCCTGGTCGACGTAGGCGGCGGCGATATAAAGGTTATCCCGGTCCAGATCGTAATTATGTTCGGCGTTGGCGGCGGCCGAACGGATGACCTTGGCCACCGGCGCAGAAGCTCTCTTCGGTGTAAATTTTAAAATGGCGAGCGCCTCGTCAACGCTTTTCCCGCGGACCAGATCGACCACCGGACGGACTTTGCGCGGCGAAATCCGGACGTACCTGGCTACTGCTTTGGCCTCCATGAAAAATTCTCCTTTCCGCCGGCCGCTTACTTTAAGGCCGTAGAGCGCTCCGTATGGGCGCCGTGGCCTTTAAAAAAGCGCGTCGGCGCAAATTCTCCTAATTTATGCCCGACCATGTCCTCGGTAATGTAGATCGGAACATGTCTTTTTCCGTCGTGAACGGCGATGGTATGACCGATCATCTGGGGAAAGATGGTCGACCGGCGGGACCACGTTTTAATGACCCGTTTCTCACCCCTGGCGTTCATTTCTTCGATCTTTTTCAAGAGCTTTTCGTCGCAGTACGGTCCTTTCTTTAACGAACGACCCAACCCGTCATGCGCCCCCTTTCGCGATCAAAAATAGGAATTGGGAATTAGGAATTAGGGGTAAATACCTTTATATATTTTCATTACTTTATGGAGAGAACGAATGTTCGACATGGGTAACTCCCTCGAAAATAGCGCCTTTTTAACAAGTTCTCCCAGCAGGCTTAATTTTTCAGCGCCGCTTCCGGCAAACAAAACGGCAAACCACACCACTTACCTCTATTACGCCCTCCGCTTGATAATCAGGCGGTCGCCCGGCTTTTTCTTGCGCGTCCGGGCACCCAGCGCCGGTTTGCCCCACGGGGTAACGGGATGGCGCCCGATGGGCGATTTGCCTTCCCCGCCGCCGTGCGGATGGTCGACCGGGTTCATCACGACGCCTCGGGTAGTTGGCCGGATGCCCAGCCAGCGGGCCCGGCCCGCTTTACCGAGGGTAATGTTTTCGTGTTCCACGTTGCCCACCTGGCCGATGGTCGCCCGGCAGTCCTCCAGCACCAGCCGGATTTCCCCCGAGGGCATCCTTAAGGTAACGTACCGTCCTTCTTTGGCCATCACCTGGGCGGCCCCGCCGGCCGAGCGGACCAGTTGCCCGCCGGCGCCCGGATACAGTTCAACATTATGCACCAGGGTGCCTAGCGGGACATTCTTTAAGGGCAGGCAGTTTCCGGTTTTAATATCGGCGTCCGGCCCGGAAACGACGGTCATGCCCACCTCCAGGCCGAGGGGAGCGATCATGTAGCGTTTCTCCCCGTCGGCGTAGTGGAGGAGGGCAATCCGGGCCGCCCGGTTCGGGTCGTATTCGATGGCGGCGACTTTCGCCGGGATACCGTCTTTATTGCGCTTGAAGTCAATCAGCCGATACATCCGTTTATGCCCGCCGCCTCGGTGGCGGACGGTGATTTTCCCCCGGAAATTGCGCCCGCCCGTCTTTTTCAGCGGAAGAACCAGGGACTTTTCCGGTTTATCTCTGGTAATCTCTTCGAAAGTCGAAACAGTGACAAACCTCCGCCCCGGAGAAGTCGGCTTGAATTGTTTAACGGCCATTTTTCGTCACCTCTTTAAAATCCTTCCCGTCAGTTTTCAAAAACCTCAATTTTATCCCCCGGCCGCAGTGTTACGACGGCCTTTTTGTAATCCGGCCGGTAACCGGTCCGGCCGCGGACTCTGCGCGGTTTTCCCTTTACATTCAGCGTGTTCACTTTCAGAACCTTGACTTTAAAAAGATCTTCGACAGCCTTTTTGATTTCCACTTTATTCGCCTCTGGGGCGACAACGAAAGTATACTTACCTTTCCCGGCCAGCGCATAACTTTTTTCCGTCACTACCGGCCTGAGCACGATATCGCGGGGATTCTTCACCGGGAAAACACCTCCTCTACCCTGGCCAGAGCGTCCCTGGTGAACAAAAGGGTATCACTTGCCAGGATATCATAGGTATTCAGTCCTTCGACGGTGACGGTTTTGACGCCGGGAAGATTGCGCGCCGACTTAAAAGTGTTCTCATCCCTGGCCGCCGTAACCAGCAGCACCGGGCCGGCAACCCCTAATCTATCCAGGATGGCCAGCATTTCTTTCGTCCGCGGAGCAGCCAGTTTTAATTCGTCCAGCACCAGCACTTTCCCCCCGGCCGCTTTGGCGGAAAGGGCAGATTTCAGGGCCAGCCGGCGCACCTTCTTCGGCAGGGGATAGCTGTAGTCCCGCGGATGCGGGCCGAAGACGATGCCGCCGCCGCGCCAGATGGGCGAGCGGATGCTGCCGTGGCGCGCCCGCCCGGTGCCTTTCTGGCGCCAGGGTTTGCGGCCGCCGCCGCGAACTTCCGCCCGCGTTTTGGTATCGCTGGTTCCCCGCCGGCGGCCGGCCAGGTGCTTCACCACCGCGTCGTGCAAGACAAACTTATTGACCCGGCCAAAAACATCTTTATTTAACTCTATTTCCCCTACCTGTTCACCGTTTATATTGTATAAGGCAACCTGGGGCATGCAAAGTTCATCCTTTCTTCCTCGCCTTGACGCTGTTCTTAATCAGGACCAGCCCGCCGCGCGGCCCGGGCAGGGAGCCTTTCACGGCCAGGAGATCTTTCTCCGGATCCACCCGGACCACTTCCAGATTCAGCGCGGTAACCCGTTCCGCTCCGTAATGGCCGGGCAGCTTCCGCCCTTTAAAGACGCGCGCCGGTCCTTTGGCGGCCAGGGCGCCGGGGCGCCGGTGGTATTTGGAGCCGTGGGCCAGCGGACCGCGGTGAAAGCCGTGGCGTTTAATCCCGCCGGCAAAGCCGCGTCCTTTCGAGGTGCCGACCACGTCCACCCTTTCTCCCGGCTGAAAAATATCTGCTTTAATTTGCTGACCGATCTCGTAAGCGTCCGGGTTCTCCACCCTTACTTCCCTTAACACGCGCAGCGGCTTTACTCCCGCCCGTGCAAAGTGGCCCTTTAAGGGCTTCTTGACGCGAAACTCCTTCGCCTCTTCAAAACCCAGCTGGATGGCGCTGTAACCGTCGCGCTGCGGAGTTTTTTTAGCGACCACCACACACGGGCCCGCTTTAATTACCGTTACTGGAATGACTACCCCGGTATCGGTAAAAATTTGCGTCATCCCCACTTTCCTGCCTAAAATACCTTTCGGCACAGCTAAACCTCCTTTTGGACGTGGGTCGTGGGTGGTGGGGATTCTTAATTCAAGCAATCGCGCACTCGACCGCCCAGTTGAATCAAATCCCACCTGACCCGCTCTATGACCACCCACCACTAACCACTCACCACTTACAACTTAATTTCGATATCCACGCCAGCCGGCAGGTCCAGGCGCATTAAGGCGTCAACCGTTTTCGGCGTCGGGTCGAGAATATCGATTAAACGCTTGTGCGTGCGCAGCTCGAATTGCTCCCGGGAATCCTTGTCTTTATGGGGGGAGCGCAAGATAGTGTAAATATTTTTTTCCGTGGGCAAGGGAATGGGGCCCGCCACGCTGGCGCCCGTCCTTTTCGCCGTTTCCACTATTTTTTGGGCCGATTGATCCAGCGACTGGTGATCAAAGGCTTTCAAACGAATTCTTATTTTTTGGCTTTTCATGGCTGCCTCCCGAAAAAAACTATTCAATAATCGACGTAACCACCCCGGCGCCCACCGTGCGGCCGCCCTCCCGGATGGCAA